>CAJQNE010000242.1 GCA_905479545.1 uncultured Gammaproteobacteria bacterium
CGCGATAGTCGAAGATTGTGTAAACGCCGTGGGTGTTGATCTCAACACAGCCTCTGCGCCACTGCTAACCCGCGTGGCGGGTTTAAGCGCCGCCAACGCCGAGCAGGTAGTGCAATGGCGTGATGAGAACGGTGCATTTAAAAACCGCGACCAGTTGCTGAAAGTACCACGGCTCGGGCCAAAAACCTGGCAGCAGTGTGCCGGTTTTTTGCGTATTAGAGGCGGCGAAAACCCGTTAGATTTTTCTAGTGTTCACCCCGAAGCCTATCCGCTAGTCGAAGCGATTTCAGCCAAGGCTGGTAAGCCGCTGGCGAAAATTATGGGCGACAGCAGTTTTCTGAAAACCCTTGATGCCAAAGCCTTTACGAACGAGAAATTTGGCCTGCCGACCGTAAAAGACATTCTTGCCGAGCTGGATAAACCCGGCCGTGATCCCCGGCCAGAATTCAAAACCGCGACCTTTAAAGACGGCGTGAATGAACTAAAAGATTTACAGCCTGACATGGTGCTTGAGGGTACGGTAACCAACGTGACGAATTTTGGCGCGTTCGTTGATATCGGCGTGCATCAGGATGGTCTGGTGCATATTTCAGCACTGTCGGACAGCTTCGTTAAAGATCCGCATACGGTGGTTAAAGCCGGCGATGTGGTGAAAGTGAAGGTGATGGAAGTTGACCTGCCGCGGAAGCGAATTGCGCTCACCATGCGGCTGACTGACAAGGCCGCAGAGCAGGGTGCCGATAAGCCGAAGCCGCGTGGCAAACCAGAGCGGCGGGAGCAACGAAAGCCAGGTAACAACGGTGGTCGACGCGAGCGACAGCCAGCAGCGGCCCAGCGGACAAGTAAGCCAGCGGCCAGTAGTGCGATGGCTGATGCTTTGGCGCAGGCGCTGCGGAAGTAGTTTGCGTGGGTTATAGGCCGTTCACTGTCGTGATTGTTGATGTGATTTTGCTCGAACTAACCATAAGTTTAGAGTTGGGGATATGATTGATAACGCGCAAAGTAATACCCGGGTTCGAAATTTCTTCATCTTATTAGGCGGCGGTACTGCAGCCGGGCTGGTGTTGCTTTACCTGATAAACCCGTTTTCGACGGCATCCCATGACCCTCGAGCCCGAGTGTTTGGTTATACGAATTATCGGGTGCCATCGGCAAGCATGAGCCCTACGTTGCAACCCAGTGACCTGATTCTGACGAAGGCTGCAGCGTACTTGAGCACAGAGGTGCAGCGCGGCGATATTCTGGTTTTCTTCCCACCGGATTCTCAAGGTGTGGTGTATGTCAGCCGTGCGATGGGACTGCCGGGCGACAAAATTAGAGTGGTTGACGGTATCGTGCATGTCAATGGCGTCAAACTAAATGAACCCTATTTGAGCAGGCCGCCTGAGCGTCTTTGGAAGGTGCCAGAGGAGCTCTTCACCATTGCTGATGATGAGTTGTTTATGCTCGGTGATAACCGTTATAACTCACGAGATAGCCGCTTTTATGGCCCGGCCAAACGAGACGCGGTGGTGGGTAAAGTTACACGTATTTGGTTCGCGGACGATGCTGAGAGGATTGGTCGACTGGAGTCACCTCAGTACCAAAACGAGTGAGCACAGGAATCCGGTTTTCATCGCCATTTGCAGGCTTAAAATTCCTGACGCATCACTCGTCGCGATGAACAAAAAATCCCAAAAGCGATCGATTCCGATAGATGGTCGGGCGACTGTCATTGGTTCACTGACCAATGTGCTAGATTGCTGACTAATAACAATGAAGTAGCATTCACCTACAAACGCGCTGCTCTGCTACCGATGGAAGTGCGAGGGAAATCGGCTAATGATCGACGTGAAACTATTTGTTGCGCTTATCGCTTTATGCATCTCGCTGTATAGCCTTCGGGCTAGCAGAAAGATCGCCATGCTTGAGAAGCGCACGATGGTACTCGCCGAGGTGAGTGAGTTGCAGTTGCTGGTGCAGGAAATGACCGAGATGCATAACGGCTTGCTGAGTGAAAGCATATCCGGGTTTTCAACCGCGCGGGTATCCGCTGCCGGGGCACTGGACCTGACTCAGCGCGGCGTGTTCGCAGTGAAGAAAACCTATGAATCGCTTGAGCAAAAAAAGAGTTTAAGTGTCGCTGAGTTGGAAAAATTAAGGCCGCCCGTGCAAGCCATTATTATTGAATTGAAGAAGGAGCTGAAGACAGTGAATGACTTGTTTGGCCGAAGTGGTGTGGCTGCTTAGCCACAATCAGCGACGCTGAGCGCGGCACAGATTGTCGGCGCGGGTCAGGTCTGAGTCGCCAGCAAACAAACCTAACCGCAGCACAATATGTGGAGGTTTAAAACTCCGGGGCGTTAGCCACGCATTCGCCGCATCTTCTGGCTGCGGAACACGGTGCTGGCGACGGTGCCGAGCAGCGACTTCAAGCCGTTCTCGTCGATTACCGGTTCTTTGCCGTCGGCCATCCGAGCCAGCTGGCGGGTGTACCACGCAGTCTCCATCATGCCCATGCGGTCTATCATGCCGATGCCGGTGCGAATCGGTTTCACCTGGCTGGCGGCGTTCTCGCCAGCGAGGATACGCTTAGGTAGATCCGGCTCGATAGCCAGCGAGCGGCCCAGGCCGACTAAATCGACAGCGCCGCTTTCAACCACTTCGGCCATTATTTCTGCCGTGCGAAAACCGCCGGTTAGCATGAGCGGGGCGCTTATCCGTTCCCGAGCCTGATGAGCAAAATCCAGAAAATAGGCTTCACGTTTAGCCGTGCTGTCTTTGGTAACGCCGGTCATGGCGGGTTTTTCGTAAGTACCGCCGGAAATTTCGATCAGGTCCATGCCGAGGTCGGATAGCTTGGCACAGACTTCCAGCGCATCGTCGTTGGTAAAACCACCACGTTGAAAATCGGCTGAATTAATTTTGATGCCGACCGCAAAACCGGGCGTGGTGGCAGCACGAATAGCCTCGTAAATTCTCACCACGAACCGCATACGGTTTTCCAGTGAGCCGCCCCATTCGTCATCACGGACATTGTGATGCGGTGACAGAAATTGGCTGACCAAATAGCCATGCGCGCCATGAATTTGCACGCCGTCGAAGCCGGCTTTCTCGCAGACAGCGGCGGCACGTGCGAAGCGTTCGATAATGGTCTCAATTTCCGCAGCTGTGAGCGCTCGCGGTGTAGTAAAGGTGCTTTGCAGGGCTTTCTCGAATGGCACCGCCGAAGGTGCGACGGTCTTCAATCCCAGGAATTTAGGAATCTGCTTACCAGGGTGATTGAGCTGCACCCAGATGTGGCCTTGGCCACCGGCCAGCGCAGGTTGGCCTGCCTTGGCCCAGCGTTGAAGCATTGGCAGATCGTCTTCATTCTCGATCACCACGTTGCCGGGCTCACCTAATGCATTACGATCAACCATCACATTGCCGGTAATCAGCAGGCCGGTTTCACCTTCAGCCCAGCGCTTGTACAACTGCGGCAAGCGCTCGGTTGCATGGTTGTCGAGCGTACCCAGCGCCTCACTCATGGCCGATTTGGCGAAGCGGTTTGGCAATACTGAGCCATTTGGCAGACTGAGTGGTTGTGATAGTGTTTTTGCAGCGCTGGTGGCAGTGGTCATGTAGTTTCTACAACGAGAGTGTCGTCGCATCATAGCACCACCCCATCGCGACGAATCATTGGTAATTAGTAACTAAGTGGCTTCAGGCAGCGGATGCGGAAGCTGCAGCAAAGTAGCGCTGAGTCATGGCTTGCTGCTAATGCCTAATAGCCGGAGTCACTATTATTCGAGCGAGCCCTTATGGCTATTCGGTCGGAAACAATCTGCACCCTGAACGCCGTACTTTCTAACGGGGAAGTTGGCCATAGTTCTGATAACAATGATTATATCTTTTTACCGAAAGCGACTACCTGTCGGTGCTGGTCACTTGTGTTATAAGTTTGTGATTAGCTCGGCCAGGAAGCCGGTTACCCTGTCAGGATTACACCATGAAATTTCAAAGCGATATTCTTTCCGCCTGCAGCGGCCTGCTATTTGCCGTGGGACTATTGGTCGGCTGGGGCTTACTTGCGGGATCACTACCGCCGCTGAGTCCGAGCGCCACCGCTGAAGTAGTCGCGAGTTTTTATCAGCAGAATGAGGTGCGCATTCAGTTCGGCCTGGGAGTTACTTTGGCCTCGATGGCGTTTCTTGTGCCTTTTGGTAGTGCGCTAGCGGCCCAGATAAGGCGTATGGAGGGCGAGCGCGCTGTGCTGGCCAATGCGCAATTAGGCTGTGCCATTTTAACTGCTGGCGTGGTGACTATGGGAATGACGCTTTTCGCTATAGCGTCATTCCGCCCCGAGCGAAATATTGAAATCACGTACCTGCTTAACGACATGGCATGGATAGCGTTTACGATGCCGGTGTCCGGAATTATGGTCTGGATGCTGGTAACCGGTATTGCGATTGTTTCTGATCGGTCAGCACCAGCCGTCTTCCCTCGCTGGTCGGGTTACTTCTGCTTTCTCGGCGCAACGCTCACCGCACCAGGCTTTCCTGTCGCGTTATTCAAAAGCGGACCTTTCGCCTGGAATGGACTGCTGGCGTTCTGGGTCGCATTGGTCACGGCGTTTGCGTGGATCATTATCATGTCGGTATTGATTATCCGGGCCGTTAAGCAAGAAGCTGAGGCGCTGGGTTGATAAGCACAATCGGGGCTCAGGACAAACCATCACGGCATATTCCTGCAGAGGCGGGTGCCTGGGTCTTTCTGTTTGGCGACATGTCGATATTTGGCCTGTTCTTTGCCACTTACCTGTACTACCGCGGCATTAGTCCTGCCGACTTTACCGCCGCGCAATCAATACTCGATCCGAACCTCGGAACACTCAATACGCTAATTTTATTGCTGAGTTCCTGGCTGGTGGTCGTAGCAATGCGAGCCCTCCGAATGGGGCGGCAGAGCTTGAGTTCAGGGCTGTTAATCGCGAGTGTCCTCTGTGGCGGCATATTCCTGACACTGAAGTTTTCCGAATACGGCAAAGTCTTTGAGCTGGTAGACGAACCGCTGAAGGTCGATTATTTCATGTACTACTTCATGCTAACGGGGCTGCATTCATTGCACGTGATGGTCGGTATGGGGCTGCTACTGTTTATGGCCCGTCATGCTCTGGGTGTCTCTGCTACATCCCCCGCCAACTGGCAGTTTCTTGAGTTTGGCGGCTGCTATTGGCACATGGTCGATTTGCTGTGGATTGTCATTTTTCCATTGCTTTACCTGCTGCGATAAAACGATGAGTCCTAAATCGATGAACTTGGTATTTAATAAAGCCTCTTCGGTATGGCTAGTGCTTATCTTAGCCACGGCGATATCCTGGGTTATCGGAACGGACAGTGCTTCGCAGCTCGGTTTTGGGCCGGAAACTGCTCGGGTTCTGATTTTGATAATCGCCTTTATCAAAATACGGTTGGTGCTAATGCACTTTATGGAGCTCAATAACGCGCCGCGCAGCCTCAAGTGGACAGGCGAGGCGTGGGTGGTTTTGATGTGCTCGGTTCTTATTGCGGTAACGCTTCTATAGAGGCCATAAGGCTGCTGAGCGAGAATTTTCTCGCGGCAACTTTCTTCATCGTTAGCCGTCCTGTTGTGGCGCGTACGAGTTTTTAGCCCGACGAACTTCAAATGTATTACCGGTACGAAAGTGAGTGTAACGCATCCTCTCGGGGCTAATTTCGTGCACTCGATACACTTCATGGCGGAAAGAAGGTCTGCCGTCCACAGCTTTTGTAACCACGGTGTAAAGGCAGTGCGAGTAAGACCAAAGCCCGCCTTCGTTACTCACTGTTTCAGTGCCATCCAGCTCTCTGTAAGTGAAGCGAATACGGTAGTTGCCGTCACTACCGCGGTTTAGCTCCCAGCGCTGCCAATAACCGCTTTTAAGCGTTTTTTCGCCTACCCATTCTCCTTCGAGTGCTTCTGAGTCTACGTCAGGGCATTCGGAGAGGTCATAGTAAGCAGAAACATCGGGTGTAGATGAGGCTTCTGTTCTATTTGCTTCTATGGCTGCTAGCCGGGCTTGGTTCTCAGCTTGTTCCTCTAGGTAAAAGTAGTAACCCATTCCAGCCAGTGCGAGTGCCGAGATTACTATGCCGAGGATCAGGCCAAGGCCAAGCCATACAACCTTGGTTTTCATATGCTAATACTTACGCTGTTGCAGGTACTGCATTAGTAAAGCGTGACTCAAGATAAGTGATGATCTCTGAAGACTCATACATCCACTTGGCCGTGCCGTTTTCTTCGATGCGTAAGCAAGGCACCTTCAATGCGCCGCCGCCCTGCACGAGTTCCTGTTTGAACTGCTCGTTACGCTTGGCGTCACGGGTTTCAATATTTAGTGAGTTACGCTTAAACGCCCGGCGCACTTTCACGCAGAAGGGGCAAGCCGGGTACTGATAGAGCGCCAGAGACTTTGTCTCCGCATCAATTTGAGTTTGCTCAGCGGCAGAACGCTTAACGCCGCGAGGTGGGGTTAAGAAATTAACCAGAAGAATAATGCGGCCTAAAATCCAACGAATTACTTGCATAGCGATGCCTGTGTGGCTGTTTATGGGGTTGTGAGGCGGCGCATCTTATCACGAGTGCAGAAATTGGAGTTTTCGAGCTTGCTAGAGGCTGCTCTATAACGACCGCTGAGCTCAGAGCGAAATGCCCAATAGCGACACTCAAACTGCATTGCAGCAACAAAACTTACCCCATACCAACGCGTCGCCTATTTAATCGCCATCTGCCGGGGAGAGATGGCTGGGCTGACGGCGAAAAGCCTGGAATTAGCCATGACGTCTCACCCCGTCGATCCGCTAACCATAGCCAACGACTAACGGGAAATATCCCGATAAAAATTTTCGCGTGAGGCGGGAGCGAGTAATTCAAGCATCAGCTCGCCATGGGGCGCTGGCGAGCACTACTTACCTGCTAGTCAGGAAATTCGACCGCTTGGAGTCGCGCTGATCGTAGTTCAGAAGTTGAATTTTCGTTTTAAATCAGTCGCCTGCAGTGTTTGGATAGTTTTTTGCATTCAAGCGGATAAGGCTGGTTTAACCAGCGTTGGAGCTAATTAAGGAGACAACATGATCAATAAATTTTTACTTACCACCGCAGTGCTACTCGGTTGCTTCGGCTGCGCAGGCGGTCCGCTCGGAGGGCCATCCGCTCAACCCACAGGCGCATATGGTCAACAAGCCGGTGCTAATGATTCTTGCACTAACTGCGCCACGGTCACCGAGATTCGGGTAGTCGATAGCAAGCCAGCCGGCATTGGCTTTGGCTCGGTAATCGGTGCTGTTATTGGTGGTTACGCAGGCAGTGAAATTGGCAGCGGCAGTGGCCGGGAAGCGGCAACCGCAATTGGTGCAGCAGCAGGTGGTTATGCCGGTACTCAGGCAGAATCCTCAGTCGGCCAGTTCTACCGCATCACTGTCCGTAAAGATAACGGTGTGCTTGAAGAAATCTACCAGCGCACTCCGCCTGATTATGGCGTAGGTGCACGAGTACAGCTACGCAACGGGTAGCACCAGGAAGTTCGACTGAAAACCGCCGGGGTGCCTTAACCGGGCACCCTGGTTTACTGCAAATCAGCATCAAAAAGTCGTGACAGCCCAAGCTAGTGATCGGTCTATCGCGGCAAATAAAAAACCAGACTGCCCGTTTAAGGCACTCAGGTTTTTTAGTCGTAGGAAGCCCGATTTCCCAGGGGTAAAAGCTCTCTCTCGGTAAGACAGGGCGCTGCGAGAAATTTCACTCAACCCTCAATGTCTGAGCTAAACATCTGTCCCGGCTAGAACGTATAGGTTGCACTCAACCGTGTTGTGCGTGGCTCAATCGGGTGAAAGTGAACATCTTCAACACCGCCCTCAGGTTCACCGTTGAGCCGGGAGGCGTAGAGGTAATCGATATCGTGGTCACGGCTGTCAAATAGGTTGAGTACATCGAGCTTGAATCGCCACGGCGCTATCGCATAAACAATCGACATGTTCACTACGGTGAAGTCCTCGGACTTCACGTTGGCAAAACTATCCAGCGTCCTGCGACCAAAGTGTCGCAGGCGCAGGTTGGTTTGCCAGCGGTCGCTGATTTTCCAACCGAGGCCGGCGCTGCCAACAAACGGCAGCGAACCATCGACGCGGTCGCCTTCGCCATCTTCATCTTCGTCTTCGGTAAATCTTGAGCGGGTGTAGGCCAGTTCTATGTCAGCGCTGAGGCGCGAGCCGAGCCAGAAATAGGCGGCCAACTCTACGCCGTAGCGGCGTCATGCGCGGCTGGCTTCGGTATTACCGGCATCGCCAACAAACAGCAATTCTGAATCAAGCTCTAACAGCCAGGCGGCCACCGATACGTTCAGGCGGTCGGTTTCGTAAAAGCGCAGACCAAGTTCGGCCCCTTCGCCGCGGACTAATAAATCCACATCGTCGGCTGCTTCGCCGCTAACGGGATCGACTTCGATAGTCGCGCCACGTGCATCATTGGAATGAAACGATTGCCCGATATTGGTATACGCCTCCCAGCGATCATTTAAGGCATACGCCAGCCCGCCTTTAACGCTGCTGATGCCGTCGTTATCGCTGCCGCTATTGGCTTCCAGGTCGCTGTCTACATCAACATACAACTGGTCGTAGCGAACGCCGAGGTTGGCGGAAAGCTTGTCAGTGATATCAAGGTCACCCTCCCAGAACAGCCCGATGGAAAACTCATCAACTGAATCCGACCGCACTGCGCCAAGACGCTCGCGCGCTTGGGTGCGGTATAAAGCAACTTCGCTAATATCGTCGTAGCGGAGCTGCACGCCCATAAATTGCTGCAGCGTTTTGTCGCCTATCTGACTGACTATGCGGCGATTAACACTGCCGCCGTATAGCCGCCGGTCGTCGACCTGTTCAAACTGGTCGCCGTTTACCGGGTCGTCGAGAAAATAGGTGAAGTTGGAAAACAAGTTAAGCTTCGACTGCACTGCGTAGGCGTTAGCTTGCCAGTCATTTTTACGCCACTGCGTCGAAAGGCTGAAGCGGCTCGATTCGCCGCCAACGGTGGTATCGATAGAACCGAGTCGGTCAATCAAACCGCTGTTTACCGCCCGCTCCGGAATTTGGTCGGCCGAGTTCCACTCGTTGTCGTACAGCATGAGAGTAGTGGTGAGTTCACCGCCGGCTAGCGACCGGGTATCGCGGGCCACTGCGTTGAGTTTTTCGACGTCTTCATCAATGTCGCTCCATGGCCCATCGTAGCGTTGAGCTTCGATGCCAACGAACAAGTTGCCCTGTGCCGTTTTCAGGTTGCCACCGCCAACGGCGCGAACGAATTGGTCTTCGCCAATTTCCAGCGACACCATCGGCTGCGCAAGTTTACGGGTGAGCTGAAAACGCGCCGAACCGGCGGTGGAAAAGTCACCGTCTTCAGCGTGGTACGGGCCTTTTTGGTAATCAATGCGTTCAATGAATTCCGGCACAATGAAGTTCAGATCGGTATAGCCTTGCCCGTGGCCGTGGGTGCGCATATTAATCGGCATGCCGTCGATGCTGCTGCTGAAGTCAGTGCCGTGGTCGAGGTTAAAGCCGCGCAGAAAATACTGGTTCGCTTTGCCTGAACCGCTGTGCTGAGTAACCACCATGCCCGGCACAAACTCCAGTATTTCACCCGCCCGAAGAATCGGCCGACGGGCAATCTCGCCCTGGCCGATAATGCCGTCGGATGCAGAGCTGGCCTCGCCAATGCGCTCCGTTTTGTGGCCATAAATCACCAAGCTTTCGAGCGTGGTGGCTTCGCTCTCGTCCGCTATATCGGCAAGCGTGACGGGGGCAAAAAAACTGGCTGCAAAAAGGGAACAAAAAGCGAGCGGGAGGGGTGCAGCTATGTGCATAGAAGAATATCCTGGCCGGGGAGATATGACAGCGGCGTAGCCGCTGACTAACTAGTCAGGTTTCGATAATACCGTCCCGACAATCGGAGACAAGAGGGTTGGGATTTTTTATGCGGTTGGGCCAGCTTGAATGGGCCTGAACCGCTTTGCTAATGCTCTATAGCAACAGTCAACACTTAATCCCGTGCTCTTGAGCGACCTCAAAAATCAAGGCCGTTTCATATCCCGATAAAAATTCTCGTGAGAGCCAAGTGCAAGTAATTCAAGTGTCAGCTCGGCATCATCGAAGCTATAGCCTAATAACATTAGCTGTTTATTCATTTTGAATTTGTATTCCCGCAAGCAACTCAGGGCGCCTTTTTTCTGCTCACCAATACTCGGGTCGTGTATTAGTCTTTGAACGGCGGCATCTAATTCTTCTTTCTGGTTAGGCTTAAGTTTTTTAGCCGTTTTTCTGAATGTCGGAGTCTGAAAAACTCTAATGGAGTCAGCCAAACTCGTAGTGCTCCAGTTTGCCTGCTTCCCGTTCTGCCTTGGCTATTATCGCCTGATGCACAAACTCATAGGGCAGGTCAGGGTTGTCTTCCATCATTTCGCCAATTTTTGCCCAGTGTTCAATCTGCTTAGGCGCAGTTCGGTTTAGCGCTTTGGCCATAATTGTCGCTTTATCGACCAGGTCGGAGTCTAAGCGAATGCTTGCAGTTGCCATGGATATAGCCATTGGAAGTATGAAGTTGAGTACATTGTAGTAATTCGCCTCAATTGATGCGAGTTGCTACAAGAATGGGCGCAATCCGTGGGATGCGAAACGTTAGGCCCGAAAGTGGGGAACGCACGGCGACGAACTGCCGGTTAAAAGGCCGCGAAGGCGTTGGTTGAAACTGGCCAGAGAGGCCTTTAAGGGCTTTGACTCCTTATGGTTGTTATATTCATTTAGCCAAAGCGTTTAGCACCGCTTTTGGTTCATTCTGAACGACTTGCAACAAAACACGAGCAGGCCCACGAGGTTCTCTCAGCCCTTGTTCCCAATGCCGTAGCGTACCTAAGCTGATACCGAACGAAGAAGCGAACTCCCTCTGCGACATTCCCACTTTGCTTCGGACAGCCTTAACATCAACGGGTGAAAATTCATGTACCTGGGCTGCTACTTTTTCACCTTTCACATGGGAAATGGCCTCATTCAGGCCTGCTGAGATACTTTCAAAAGCTTCGCTCATGACTTGACTCCTGCTGCTTCGATTAGCAGCTTAACTAGCGCGGCTAAGGCATTACGCTCAGCAGCGGTTAGGTTGGCTTTTTCATTCTTACCAAACACGGTGAGCAAGTAGAGCGGAATTCGATTACTGTGATAGTAATAGATGACACGAGTACCACCACTTTTACCAGTACCATCTTTAGCCCAACGCATTTTTCTGATACCACCAGTACCGCGAATTAAATCACCTGCTTTCGGATTTTCAGCTAAATGGCTAATCAGAGCTTGGCGCTCTCTCGCTGGAAGCAGTTTTTCAACACGACGAATGAATTCCGGTAGCTCAGCGATAGTTTGCATACCTCAATAGTACTCCATTGGAGTATTTTTGTGCAACTATGATGTTAACCTTGGATATAACGCTTATTCGACGACAGTCTGAATAAAATCAAAGCTTTGAAGGGGTCTGCCCCTTTAGTTTGCTTTAGTTCAAACTGGCCAGAGAGGCCTTTAAGGGCTTTGACCCCTTATGGTTGTTGACCCCTTATGGTTGTGAAATTTCGGAAACTAGCTGTTTTGCCTCTGCATGCTTCTGCTCAATTTTATCCTTGCCGGCTTCATCGAGTTTGTGTTCAGCGATTCGATCTAGACCCAAATACCCAAGCAGAGCAAAAATGATTGCTGCGAAGCCAAGGAGCTTCATGCCCGCGCTATCGTGGGCTCTCAACTTCTCATCTACCGCTTTTTCGACTTCTAGCTTATGAAGGTCAAAGTCCTTCTTAAAATCATTCATAAAATCTCTCTCAATGAAACATAACGCCTTGCATCAGTTGCAGCCCAACGGGCCGAGCGAAGCGAGTTTTTGGAACGAAGTGCCGAAGGCCGTAGTGAAAAAAATGTCAACTGCATGCAACTGTTGGGCACCCGTAAGTACGGGCTAAGAGACTTGGACAATTAGTCCGCTTTTATCATCAACAGAGCTTGAAAATCGATATTCCCAAGACAGTACGGTGCAGCTTTCAGTAGTGCTGCCCGATTCGATACGAATTTCTACTCCCTTCTGCAGTGATGATAGGAAAAAGGGGAAGGATCCGACGAGTTCGCCAGCTCTATAGAGATAAGTTTGAGGCTTCATAGTGCTGATTCTACAAATAACGTGAATTTTTTACTAAGAGGACGGCCATTAATACCCGTACCGGAATATTTAACTAAAGTAATTTTTCGACCCTCCATGTTCCACATATATTCATCCGAGGTCATCGTCATGACACTTTTGCTGTTCACTTTAGGCGAGCCATGCTGAGACTTGATATCACCCAGAAGAGCTGCGAAATCACCACTAGAATAAGATGTTATTACACCTACAACATCTGAGCCAGATTTAACTATGTTGAGTTCACTGATGGTTCCAGCCCAGGTATTTCCAAGATTATCAGCGCCACACATTTTACCGAAGCACTCTAGGTTGTAGTTAGCAATTATCTCTTCAGATTTGCTCCCAAGTTCAATGCCAAAGCTGGCCAGAGTGAGACTGTTCTCTTCTTCTGAGCATGCGACAAACGATAATGCCATTGTAAAAATTACGATTACTGATAGGTTGCGATTTTTCAATTAGTTGATCTCAACATAGTGTTTGATAAGGGGGCCCAACGCTAATTAGAGGTCATATATATGGCGTATATATACATGTAGTTGTTTAGTATGCGCATCTGTACACCTCAAGCCGGTTCTTTGCTTTGGTCATTATGGAGTTAAACTATCCTGCTTTCTGAGTTCAACTCATAGGCTATTCTTTTTTTTCGAGTTGCCAGCGTTGTTCTTCGTGCAGCCAGCGACCGTTATGGCGCTTAATGAGTTGTTGAATGTCTTCCTCGCCCCACCCAACGCGTAGCAACACCAGTTGGGTGTCTCTGGTTGGAATAATTAGGTCAGAGTAAAATAAATTCGAACAACTAAATTTACTCCGAACCCCTTCAGTTCAAAAGCCTAAGAAACCTAAGCTTAAGGCGTCCGAATCACCATCAACCGCTCCTCAGTCATATCATGCATAGCCCACCGCACACCCTCACGGCCTAAGCCCGAGTCCTTAACCCCACCATAAGGCATATGGTCTACCCGCCAGCTGGGTACGTCACCAATCACAACACCGCCAACATCGAGGGTGTCCCAGGCTTCGTAGGCTTTGTAGAGGTCTTTGGTGAATATGCCGGCTTGCAGGCCGAATACGCTGTCGTTCACTTCGGCCAGGGCTTTGCTGTAATCGCTGTAGCGATTCAGTACGGCGGCGGGGCCGAAGGCTTCTTCGGCCATGATTTTGCAGCCGTCGGGGACGTTTTCGAGCACGGTGGCTTGCAGCATATTGCCTTCACAGCCGCCGCCGCAGAGTATGTCGCCGCCTTTCTCATCAGCTTCGTCTATCCAGCCTTTCAGGCGGGTGGCTTCTTTTTCGGAAATCATCGGGCCGACGAAGGTGTCTTCGTTTTTCGGGTCACCGGCGATCAGTTCTTTTGTCGCAGCGACGAATTTGTCTTTGAATTCGTCATAGACCGAATCGTGCACGTAAATACGCTGTACGCCGATGCAGCTTTGGCCGGATTGGTAGAACGCGCCAACAATGCAGCGTTCTACTGCGTCGTCGATATCCCAGTCGGGTTCCAGCACTACTGCCGCATTGCCGCCGAGTTCAAGAATGACGGGTTTTTTGCCGGCTTTTGCTTTGAGGTCCCAGCCGACACCCGGTGAGCCGGTGAAGCTGAGTAGTTTGAGGCGTTCGTCTTCGGTAAACAGCGCCGCGCCATCACGCTTGCAGGGCAGGATAGAGAAGGTGCCTTCCGGTAGGTCGGTTTCGGCTAGGGTTTCGCCGATGATTAACGCGCCGATAGGAGTGAGGCTGGCAGGCTTAAGTACAAACGGGCAGCCAACCGCCAGTGCCGGGGCGACTTTGTGTGCCGCGAGGTTTAGCGGAAAGTTAAA
>CAJQNE010000243.1 GCA_905479545.1 uncultured Gammaproteobacteria bacterium
GGTTGTTCAACCGGGTCGCTGCTGTGCCCTGAAACCATTCAATTACGCTCTTGCGCTTAACTTCTGATAACGCTTCATCTGCCTTTTGTGGATCGTCAATGATAATGATATCGCCACCTTTACCCGTCATCGAGCCACCTACCGATGAGGCTAGGCGACCGCCGTGCTGCGTCGTGGTAATTTCGTTTTGGGTGTTCTTGCTATCGCCAAGCGCCGTGTTCGGGAAGCACTCCTTGTACCACTCTGATTGCATAATAGTTCGGGTTTGAAGCGAAAAACTGGTCGACAGTTCCTGTGCATAGCTCGCACAGAAAATTCTTTTTGATGGTTCTAGTCCAAGTAGCCACGCCGGAAACGCAACACTGGCGGATATGGATTTAAGGTGCCTTGGCGGCATCGTGATTATCAAACGTTTAGTTTCGCCCTTGGCGACTTTTTCTAGTGCGTATGCGAGAGCCTCGATATGCCAATTCTTAAGATAAGTATCTGCCGGACATAACTCAGCAAAAGAGCGTTGAATAAAAAATGATAAGTGCGTGCGGAGTGCGGCGCCGACGAGTTGTTTTTCGTTATTCATGATTGATCTCCGTTAGAAAGTGAGCTCCCTGATTGAAGCTCTTTAAGTGTGAATTCACGAAACGCGGCGAGAATATCTGCGTCCGCCTGATCCAACTTCTCGGCCTGCTCTATATAAATCTGAGCCTTTTCAGCCGCAGGTATTAAGTTCAGAACAGTAGAAATAGCCCGGACATCGCCCTTGACCGCTTTTGCGGTTAACGTCTTAATCATGGCTCGCTGCTTCGATATTTTGGCTACCTTGCCGTTTTCTTTAACTTGAATTTTCTCCGACAGCTCCTCACTGATATCCGTCGTTAAATTCTTCGTTCCTTTAGGCCGTCCTTTGGGGTTTCCCGATTGCCCGGGTTTGAATTGCCCGGACTTTGGCGGCTTGCAATAGCCAACTTCATTGTTTGTCTTACTCATACTGTTGTCTCCGTTGCAGAGTTTGATTTCAGTGATTCAGGGGCGGTTGCTTTCTGTGCCGATAAAACCGGCTTTTTGCCAGTCTCGGTAGACCATCGTTTAAGCACCACATCGACATAACGAGGGTCGATTTCTATGCCAGCACAACGTCGGCCGCTTCGTTCAGCGGCTATAAGCGTTGAGCCTGAGCCCAGAAACTGATCGAGCACCAGACCGCCGCGAGTACTGACGTCGAGCATGGCGTCCTGCAGGAGGGCAATGGGTTTAACAGTCGGATGCATCGTTAACGCTGCATCACGCTCCGCACTGAAACTATTCATGCCGGCGTACTCCCACACGTTAGTGCGGTTTCTGCCGTGCCGGCCGAGCTCCACATTATTGGTATGTGGGGCTGTGCCCTTTTTAAGCACAGACACAAACTCATGCCGGGATCTGTAAAGGCTGCCCATGCCGCCGTTTGATTTCACCCAAACGCAAAGATTGATGGACGTAAGCCCGGCTGCCGTCGTCGCGACATCGAGTTCAGCAATATGCCGCCAGTCCATAAAGGCGAATAAGACCGCACCCTCTCGGCACTGCTTGCTGGCAGTACTTAGTGTGACCGTCAGAAAGGTCTCAAACTCAGTGCGGCTCATCTCACCCGATGCCATAGCAAAATTTCCATGTTGCGGTGAGTGCTCACTGCAAACATTGCCGGGTATAGGGACGTTGTAAGGAGGGTCGGTGAGCACCATATCGGCGAGTTGGTCGTCGAGGGCGATTCGGATAACGTCCGGATCACGAGCGTCCCCACAAACGACTCGGTGCTTGCCAAGAATCCAGACGTCACCGGGTTTCGTTACTACGTCCGCAATATCCGGTGGGACCGGTTGTGGTGGGTCAGGTTCTAGGTCGGTATCACCCGCTACGGCGACATCAATCTCAACCGCTGAGAAGCCGGTGAGATCGACATCAAAATCGATATCTGCAGTTAGCAAAAAGTCGAGTTCAACCCGAAGCAGGTCTGAATCCCAACCAGCATTTTCAGCGATTTTATTGTCGGCGAGCATGTAAGCCCGCCGCTGTGCTTCGCTTAAATGATGGATGCGAATAGCGGGTATTCGGTTGAGGCTAAGCCGCTTAGCTGCCTCAACCCGACCGTGACCGGCGATTAACTCGCCGTTAGCATCGACCAGTACCGGATTCATGAATCCGAACTCGGCCATGCTCCGCTCAATTTGAGCGATCTGTTTTTCGGAATGGGTTCGGGCGTTGTTAGCCCTAGGGGTGAGTGCCTCGATATCGAGGTATTCAATTTGCGATTTTTGCATCTGAGTACTCCTGCAGATAAAAATGAATCCGCTATTCAGATGCTATATTTCGCAACTTAAAATAAGCGGATGGTCCAACAAACACTTCAACACTTCTCGCGTGATAGTTAACGTTTCGCGGGGTAGTTACTTGTGGTTGGTAGGTCCATCCTGCTAAGTCGCTGTTTTCTCAATTGGGGCGACAATCCCATTGTGTAGATGCAGATTTCTCTGCTGAATAATGCTAATTAAAAGCCTCTTTTTACTGAAAGTAAAGTTTGAAAAGCTTCAGCTGGTCAAGCGCTTACGGTGAAGTTGCGTCAATTCCCTGTTTTCAAAGGTGACCGCTATTTAACTGGTTCTTGTGAAAGGTTTAATCTAAAGCCGATTTTGCGCTTGAATAGCGGTTCCATATATTTGATGGTCGATAAACTGCTTTCTCTCTGCTGCAATATCGAAGGCATTTCATCGTTAGTGGCTTGCTCTCAGAGTGAGGCTCAGAGGAATACAGTGCTTGACGTGCACTAATTTGCAGGTCAAAAATATACGAATGGAGTTTGTTGAAAACACTTGGGAAGCTTTGGGTCGGCTAGCTACGACTCTGCTTTTTCTAGGTAGGACCCAGTCCTGCACTTGGTGGTGTATTGTTCTACAACTCAAAACGACGCCATGGTAAAAATGGCATGCTGTCACCCGAGCAGTACGAAATGAAGAGCTCGAATGTCTAATGGACTAGGGGCGTATCAGTTGTTGCTGCCTTGCCAAGCTATTTCGAATACAAAGGACTAGTTATAAAGGTTTTAGCGGCATAGCGAAGTTAGAGCAAATACATTGTGCGCTCGATAATCAAACAGAGTAGTTCGGTACTACCAAGATATTTTAAATAACTGGTTCGTCAACCTAAGTATTCGTCAATGTTTTGATGGAAATTTCACTATGCCTTCTGTTTGGCTGAAGCGTTAAGTTAATTTGTAGCTCCAGTTTTAAGGCGGGTCATTCGGGCTCGAGGTGATGCTGCTGTGCCATTGTAGGCCGAAATTGTCTCATGGACTCAGTGGCTTCGGCGGCGTGGGTGGCGTCGTCACTCCTCTGCGAGCCTTCAAATGTTGGCTAATCATGCGATAAATATTGTCAAGTTCGGCTTGCAAATTATTAGGACTTGCAAGTGCGTTAGTTACGTTAAGTCCGATCATTAAGTTGATCAACGTAAGAAAAACATCGATGGGTGCTTCATTACTGGCTTCTCGCTTTTCGAAGTAATGATTAACAGGCTCCTCAGTCACCTTAGTCAAATGGCTATACATGGTTCTAAATGTATTCGATAAAGTCGGTTCATGACGGCTTGCAACGACAAGTTCTACGAAAGCCGACCCAGCTGGCTGTGAAAAAATTTCGTCCCATAATGTTATTACCAGAGCACGTAGCCGATCATCTTCGTCGGCAATACCCAGTAGCACATCTCCCAGACGACGGTATGCACGTGTCAACAAGTCATTCGCAGCATCCAGAATGATCTCATTTTTTGTGGAGTAATGGTGCCCTAGTGCACCGCGAGATACGCCCGCCCGCAACACAATCGTTCTTAGGGTAGTTGCCGAATAGCCTTCCAGCGCGAGGCTTTCAATAGTCGCGGTAATCAAGCGCTTACGCATCGTTTTGCGACGGTCCTCTTGGGGCCGGCGCTTAACGGCTGAAATAGGTTCACTCATGACTGGTGTTCAGTTGCCAGGAAGTTTGAACCGATATAGTAACAATGTTTATGAAGCATTGGCCCTAACGACTGTATCGTAGTGCGAAATACATTTACAAACCATCCGTCCGGTTTGTATAGTGCGAGCCACTTAATTGCCCTATGAGCTTTCAATGATTCCAAGAACACTGTTCAGCGCCGAACACGACGATTTTCGAAATACCGTTGAGCGTTTCATCGCCGAGGAAATCACTCCGCATAAAGACCGCTGGGAAGAGCAGCAGCATATTGATCGCGAAGCTTGGCGCAAAGCCGGTGAGCTTGGCTTGCTATGTATGACCATGCCCGAAGAGTACGGCGGTTCGGGTGCGGATCGTCTGTACAGCGCCGTCCTTATGGAGGAGCTGGCCTACGCAGGTGATTCTGGATGCGGTTTTGTGCTGCATTCCGATATTGTCGCCAATTACATTAACAACTTTGCCAGCGACGAACAGAAAGCGGCCTGGCTGCCAAAAATGGCTACCGGCGAGTGGATTAGCGCCATTGCAATGACAGAGCCTGGCACCGGTTCGGATTTGCAGGCGATTAAAACGCACGCGGTGGAAGACGGCGATGACTACATAATCAATGGTTCAAAAATTTATATCACCAACGGCTATCTATGTGACGTGGTGATTGTGGCGGTGAAAACCGGTGATGAAGCAAAAGGCTCCGCGAACGTAAGCCTGATTATGGTGGAAGCCAATACCGACGGCTTTTCGCGCGGCAAACCGCTCAACAAAGTCGGCATGAAAGCACAGGATACCTGTGAGCTGTTTTTTAATGACAT
>CAJQNE010000244.1 GCA_905479545.1 uncultured Gammaproteobacteria bacterium
AACCAGCTTTCAACTTTCTCTGGCGTCAGCCCATCTTTGCGGAAGTCATGAAAGGTCGCACCGGTATTATGTTCTTCGCACCAGCGGCGGGCTTTTCGCACGGTGTCGCAATTACTGATTCCATAGAGTGTCGGCATAAAATTCCCGTATTTGATGGTTAGCTATCTATCAGCGTCTGGATTTAGTGGCTAAGTAATGCTGGCTGGTTAGACAATAAAATCGTTGCCGGTCGGCATGGTTGCATCGAGTGTCTCCACTAGCGTTTCCTCCACTTCAGCCTGCAGCGACTTAGTTAACGGCCGGTAATCGGCGTTCTGCAGATAAAATACATCTTCAGCCCGTTCGCCAATGGTGTTGATCAGGGCGTTAATGATGACTACGCCACAATCGGTCAGTACGTCAGCAATGGTGGCTAGCAGGCCGGGGCGGTCGCCGGTCACTAGTTCCAACAAGGTGCAGTCATCCTGCTCAATGAAGGTGATTTGTGTCGGAGTGTCAAAGGCTTTCAGCTGCCGGTCGATGCGGCGGGTGACTTTAGGTAATACCGCATTTTCAATGTGCATGGCATTTTGCATTGACTTGGTCATAACAAAGGCAATTTCGTGCAATCGCTCATCTAATGTTGATGGCAGCGAACTTTCTTCTGTGAGCGCGAGCGTATTGACTGTTAAGCCATCGCGGCTGACTGATAGCCGGGCGTCCTCAATATTCAGGCTCATCCGATCTACTTCTGCGGCCATCAGGCTGAATAGGAAGTCTTTGTCCTGGGTATATACGAATAGCGAATAACCGTCGTTTACGGGGCGTATAGCGACGACAGGCAGACCGACAATACCGTTTTTACTGGCGGCGTTAATTTCGGTGGCATGCCAGGCAACTTCGTCGGCGGTGTAGCGGCGGAAATAGTCTTCACCGAAAGATTGCCATATGTATTCGAGCTTACTTAGCGGCAATTTGCTTATGTCGGAAGCAAGCTCGCGCGTTTCTTCGGCTAAATCTTCTGTTAGTAACGGGGCGCTGATGCCTCGCGCTAATACATCGCTGGTGGCGCGGTAGAGTTGACGAAGCAATGAGCCTTTCCATGCCGTCCATAGTTTGGGGTTGGTACCCCGCATGTCGGAAGTGGTTAGTAGGTAGAGGAAGTTCAGACGTTCTTGCGTAACTACTTTTTCAGCAAACTCTTTCACTACGTCGGGATCAGAGATATCTCGTTTTTGCGAGAAAAACGACATCGTGAGATGTGATTTCACCAACCACGCAACCAGCTCGGACTCATACTGGCTCAGGCCATGCTGTAAACAAAAGTCGAGTGCATCGACAGCACCTACTTCGGAGTGATCGCCGCCGCGGCCTTTGCCGATGTCGTGGAATAGGGCGGCGAGGTATAGCAGCCAGGGCTTTTTTTGCTGCTGAGCAATTTCGCTCGGGTGCGGCAGTTCGTCATTGTGTTCGCTAATCAGCAGGCGCCGGGCATTCCTCAACACAAATAGCGTGTGCTGGTCGACTGTATAGGCATGAAACATGTCGAATTGCATCAGGCCGACAATTTGCCCGAATTCAGGAATGTAGCGGGCCAGTACGCCGTAGCGATTCATTCGGCGAAATTCACCTGTTTGCCCCTGGGGCGAGCGTATAAGCTGCATAAACAACCGCTTTACATCGGCGCTGCGGCGAAAATCATCGTCAATAAGCGAGCGGTAGTGACGAACCTGGCGGATTGTGTCAGCCGTCAGGCCTTTTAGCTCCGGGTTACGGGCCATTACCACAAACACTTCCATGATGGCGCTGGGCAGCCGATAAAAAAGGTCTGATGAACGCGTTTCCAGATAGTCGCCACGCGACTGGAAGTTGTCGTTAATGATGCAGGGCAGGTCGTTGTCAGGAAAAATTTGCTCGCGCATTAACTGCATCAGCATGTCGTTTAAACGGCTAATGAGCATTACCGAGCGAAAATACTCCTGCATGAAATGTTCAACTGCGAGATTGTTATCCCCATCGGCATAACGCAGCGCCTTCGCTACCCGTGGCTGCAGGTCAAACATCAGCCGATCTTCGCGGCGGCCACTGATTACGTGCAAGGCGATACGCACCCGCCAAAGAAACTTTTGCGCCTGCAGTAACCTTTCAGCTTCAAACTCAGTCATATAATGTTCATCGACAAGGTCACTTATTGTCGAGACATCGTAGTGCCGCTTGGCGACCCACAATACCGTCTGCAAATCACGCAGTGCCCCGGGGCTCTCTTTTACATTCGGCTCCAGGTTGTAGGCTGTGTTATCAAATTTATTATGGCGCTTGAGCTGCTCATCGAGTTTGGCGTTAAAAAAATCGGCGCTAGGCCAGAGGTTGTCGGGTGCTAACTGTTCATCAAGCTGCTCAGACAAACGCGCATCGCCGGTAAGCTGGCGGGCTTCGATCATGCTAGTAATGACAGTGATGTCATTTATTGCTTCATCGGCGCATTCTTGCAGGGTGCGGACGCTGTGGCCGACTTCGAGGCTGATGTCCCAGAGTTCGGTAAGGAAGTTTTGCAGCTTCTCTGCTTGTTCTGCGGTTTCCTGTTGTTCCAGCAGCACCAGGATGTCGACATCGGAGCCCGGCAATAGCTCGTTGCGACCGTATCCGCCTACAGCGAACAGTCCAAGCCCGGGTTCATCGCCAATATGATGCTGCCAGCGGGCACGTAAAATATTGTCGACCAGTTCGCCGCGCAGCGAGATCATTTTCTCGGGTTCGGCACCTGCGTGGAATAGCTCGGTTATGTGCTTTTCGGTACTGCGCACCAGCTGACGTATGTCGCTGAGCTTCTCGGGGATGTTGTTAACATCCGGAGCGCTGGTTGCTGTTGTCTCCATGCCAGCTTCTGCTGTTGCGGCGACGCTCATGCGATAGCTCCTTTTTCAGGGTAACCGGCAGCACGTTCTTCATCGCGCAGGGTTAACACTTCAAAGCCGTCTTTGGTCACTAAAATAGTGTGTTCCCACTGTGCCGAAGGGCTGCGGTCTTTAGTGATCACCGTCCAGGCGTCAGGCAGCAGTCGGGTGTGTCGCTTACCCGCATTTACCATCGGCTCAATCGTAAATGTCATACCTTCCTGCAGTACAAAGTCGCGACTGCCATCGTCGTAGTGAAGCACCTGCGGGTCTTCGTGGAACACCTTGCCAATACCGTGCCCGCAATATTCACGTACAACGCTGCAGCGGTTCGCTTCAACGTAGGTTTGAATAGCTCTGCCAATGTCTCGCAGTGTGCCGCCGGGTTTAACCTGGTGGATGCCCAGCCACATGGACTTAAGCGCTACATCAATGGCATTTTTGGCTTGGATTTTGGGTTCGCCGATCGTGAACATTTTGCTGGTGTCGCCGTGGAAGCCGTTTTTAATAACGGTTACGTCGATATTAACGACGTCACCCTTTTTAAGCGGTTTCGGGCCGGGTATTCCGTGGCAGACCACGTGGTTTACCGAGGTGCAGACTGACTTAGGGAAGGGCGGTCGGCCAGGGCCTTCGCCGTAACCCAGCGGTGCCGGTATAAGGCCCAGGCCGTCGACGATATAGTTATGGCAGAGCGTATTGAGCTCGTCGGTGGATATACCGGCTTTAACATGCGGCGTAATAAACTCCAGAACGGTGCCGGCTGCCTTGCCAGCGGCGCGCATTAACTGCTGTTCTTCGGGAGATTTTATATGAATACCCATAATGCCCTGATTCGTTTGCTTGCCGCCGCAGCAGCTAAAATTCCAAGGCGGGCATTCTACGCTGCTATGCGGGGCTTATCTAATACGCTGGGATAAGACGCGTTATTATGACCTGATTGAGGGTGGGCGTTGAGCCTCGGTGGCCAACATGGTATAAAGCGCGCCGCTCGCGGAAGAAATGCGAGCAAATTCACACACGTTGCCCATTACGAAGTAGTCGGGGTGCCGATCAGCCAATCTTATTTATTGGGCTGAGCGGTCGACTTACTCAGGCGCGTGGAGGCCTAACCCCACGGAGATTAAAATGTCTGATATTACGATGCGGCAGATGCTGCAGGCCGGTGTTCACTTTGGCCACCAAACCCGTTACTGGGACCCAAAAATGGCACCGTACATTTTTGGCCACCGGAACAAGATCCACATTGTTAACCTGGAACAGACTCTACCTATGTTTCAGGAAGCTACGGCTTTCGTTTCTAAGTTGGTTGCCAATCGCGGCAAAGTTTTGTTCGTGTGCACCAAGCGCGCTGGTCAGGATGTTGTTGCTGAGCAAGCCGCAGCTTGTGGCATGCCTTTTGTCAGCCATCGTTGGTTGGGCGGCATGCTCACCAACTTCAAAACCATTAAACAGTCAGTTAAGCGCCTGCAGGATCTGGACACAATGTTCGCTGACGGTGGTATGGAAAAGCTGGGTAAGAAAGAGCAGCTGACCCGTCGTCGCGAGCTGGATAAGCTTGAGAAGAGCCTGGGCGGCATTAAAAACATGTCGCACTTGCCTGACGCGTTGTTTGTGGTTGACGTAGAGCACGAAAAAATTGCTATTGCTGAAG
>CAJQNE010000245.1 GCA_905479545.1 uncultured Gammaproteobacteria bacterium
CATCGGCGTTAGCAGAAGAAATTTGCACGGTTTGTCCATCGACTCCGGTCGGGGCACGGTACTCGCCGAACACCGCGCGTAATGTATCTGACCACTCGCCGGTAGTGACGCGCGCATGCGCACATTCAATAGACGCGGACATCAAATTGGCTTCGCCGCTGTCGGCTTCTTTCCGCAAGCGAGCTAGTGCTGCTTGAGCACGAGATTCATCACGTGTTTTGAGGGTAGTTTTTAATGCCTCAATAGTACGTGCAGCTGCGACTCGGTCAACGGCGAACATACCGCCATCATCACCGCCCACTAACGGCGATTCGATGCCGTCCTGCCAGCGGTTTTTGCCGACTACTATTTGTTCGCCGGTAGCAATTTTAGCCATCCGTTCTGCTTGTGACGTGACCAGCCGGGATTTGATATAGCCGGACTCTACCGCATCTATACCGCCGCCCATTTCCAGCACGGTATCAATTTCAGAGCGTGCCAAGGCTTTAAGCTCAGCGACCTTTGATTCAACGACCTTAGAACCGTCAAACAGATCGGGGTATTCAAGCAAGTCTGTCTCATAGGCCAGAATTTGCTGAATACGCAGCGACCATTGCTGATCCCAGGGCCTCGGTAACGATAGCGCTTCGTTCCAGGCCGGTAACTGCAATGCACGACAGCGAGCCTTGCGACTTAGCGTTACGCCAAGCGACTCGATTAGAATGCGCCAGGCATTGTTCTCGGGCTGTTCTTCGGTGAGGCCCAGAGAGTTCACCTGCACACCGTAGCGGAAGCGGCGATACTTCGGGTTTTTAACCCCATAGCGCTCGATACAGATTTCGTCCCACAACTCGACGAACGCGCGCATCTTGCACATTTCTTCTACGAAGCGCATGCCAGCGTTAACGAAAAATGAAATACGCCCTACACAGCGCTCAAAGTCTTCCTGCTCAAAACAGCCACGCTCTTTAATCGCGTCGAGAATGGTAATTGCCGTCGCCAACGAATACGCCAGTTCCTGGGCAGGCGTCGCGCCCGCTTCCTGCAGGTGGTAGGAGCAGATATTACTCGGGTTAAAGTTGGGTAAATGTTCGAGGCAATGCTCGTACATATCTACAACTAACTTGACCGAGTCTTTTGGCGGGAACACATAAGTACCACGGGCCAAAAACTCCTTGATTAAGTCATTCTGTGTCGTGCCGCGAAGCTCGGCAACATCGATGCCACGCTCTTCGGCTAGCGCAATGTATAGCGCCAACAACCACATGGCTGTGCCATTGATCGTCATTGAGGTATTAATCTTTTCTATCGGAATTTCATCAAATAGAATCTGGAAATCGTCGAGCGTGTTAATCGGCACACCCACTTTTCCAACTTCAGGTTTGGCGATGTCGGAATCTGAGCTGTAGCCGCACTGAGTCGCCAGATCAAAAGCAATCGACAGGCCCGTTACCCCTTTCGCTAAGTTGGCGCGGTAAAGCTCGTTCGACGCCCTTACGTTGGTGTGGCCCGCATAGGTACGGAAAATCCACGGCCGGTCTGTGGTTGGCTCACCGTCTTTGCCCGTTAAAACGTGCTCGGTACTGTGTGCCGGTTGGCCTTTCTCGGTTGCTTTTGTCATATTGGTGGCACGCGCCGTAGCGGTAACTCTCAGAAGGCGCGTAATTTACCGATTTCAGCGTTTTTTCGCCACCGAAACACACGCTTAGCACGGTTTCTTCAAGCTTTTTAACCCGTAACAGACCTGATTGAACTAGATGTCGAACTCCATACTTGTTGTTTTCGCCCACCCAGCGTTCGAACGCTCGCGCATTAATCGTTTAATGCTCGATCAAGCGACCGCCCTCGATAATGTCGCCGTCTGTGACCTTTACGAGCTCTACCCCGATTTTTATATTGATGTAGCCGCCGAGCAACAGAAGCTGCGCGAGCACGACATCATTGTGCTGCAACACCCGTTGTATTGGTATAGCTGCCCGGCACTGATGAAAGAATGGATTGACCTGGTGTTTGAGCCTGGTTTTGCTTATGGGCCAGGGGCCGATGCGCTAAAGGGCAAATGGTTGCTGACCGCCACATCGGCAGGCGGAAAGTTAGAGTCGTACACCCGGGAGGGGCACAACGGTGCCACGGTGCAAGAACTGTTATTGCCGTTCAATAGAACCGCCACACTCTGTGGAATGCGATACCTGCCGCCGTTTGTAGTACACAGTGGGCATAAGTTGAAGCGTGATGAGATTCAGGAATATGCAGATCAATATGGCGAACTGTTAACCGAATTCCGCGAAGAACATATTTCATTGAAACAGGCGAACTCCGTCGTAGAGCTTAATGAGCTGCTGCCCTCGTTTCACCCGAATAACGGAGGTGGCTGAGCATGTCTACTGAAGGATTGTTCAGCGGTGCATTCGTTTATCTTGCCGCGGCTGTAGTAGCCGTACCCGTAGCGAAAAAGCTCGGACTGGGCTCGGTGCTGGGCTACTTATTGGCCGGTGTGGTAATCGGTCCGTTCCTGCTTGGCAAAGCGGGAAATCAGCAAGATATATTGCATTTCGCTGAATTTGGCGTGGTGATGATGCTGTTTTTGATTGGTATGGAGCTGAAGCCCGCCTTACTGTGGAAAATGCGCGGCCCGGTAATCGGGCTCGGTGGCTTACAAGTGGTGTTAACGACCGCCGCATTCGCGGGCATTTCTTTGTTATTCGATTTGCCCTGGCAGCAAGCCTTGGCTATTGGCGGCGTGTTGGCACTCTCCTCCACAGCCATCGTTATGCAAACGCTCGACGAAAAAGGCCTGATGCAAACACAGGTTGGTCAGTCGTCTTTTGCCGTGCTGCTGTTTCAGGATATCGCCGTTATTCCTATGCTCGCGCTGTTGCCATTGTTAGCCACCGTGGCACCGGAAGTGGGTATCGAACTCACTGATATTCCGCACGGCAGCGACCCGGCTGATTCCGCTGTTCACGTGCTACCGGCCTGGCAGCGTGCTCTGCTGGTCGCCGGCACTATAACTACTATTATCGTCGCGGGCTTTTATGCTGCCCGGCCGGTGTTCCGCATTATTGCCAAAACTGAAATGCGTGAGCTGTTTATTGCAGCCTGTCTATTGATGGTAATTGGCGTCGCGCTGGCAATGTCGGCGGTAGGTGTTTCACCGGCATTAGGTGCCTTTATCGCTGGCGTGGTGTTGGCTGAAAATGAATACCGGCATGAAATTGAAAGCACTATCGAGCCGTTCAAAGGCTTACTGCTGGGGGTGTTCTTCATTGCCGTCGGTGCCAGCATCGATTTCAAACTGATATTCGCCCACCCGTTAATCATTATCGGCATTACATTCGGTTTAATGCTGCTGAAGTGGTTGGTTATTTATGGTCTGGCCCGAATTTTCCGCAACAGCAATTCGCAAGCCATCACACTGGCATTTTATCTTGCTCAGGGCGGCGAGTTTGCATTCGTACTGTTCGGTTTCTGTTTACAAAACGGCGTGCTGCCTAAAGAAACGGTCGACACCCTTATTGCTGCCGTTGCGCTGTCAATGTTGCTAACGCCACTGGTGTTGATGGCACACGAAAAGTATGTACAAAAGTACATGGTTTCAACACTATCAAAAACTGACATGCAGGAAGGCGCAGAGAACGAAAACAACCCCGTCATCGTCGCGGGGTTCGGCAGGTTTGGCCAGATTGTTACCCGGCTGATTACCGGTAGCGGCTTTGGCGCGACAGTACTTGATCACGACCCTGAGCAGATTGAACTGCTACGCCGCTTTAACAGCAAGGTTTATTACGGTGACGCAACCCGTCGTGAACTATTGGAATCGGCCGGCGCTGACGACGCCAAGTTGCTGATCATTGCCGTTGACCGTACTGAGGACGTTATAAAAATAGCCGATGTCGCCAAACACCATTTCCCGCACTTAAAAATTCTCGCCCGCGCCGCCGACCGCCGCTGCGCTTACGAGTTAATGAAACGTGATGTGGAAATTGTTAGCCGCGAGCTTTTCGGCTCATCGCTGGATATGGGTGTTGAGGCTCTGAAAATGCTTGGCGTTCGTGCGTATAAGGCCGAACGGCAGGCCCGCATTTTCCGCCACGTAGACGAGCAACACTTAGCCGAACTCGCCGATCAATGGAAAGATGGCACCGACGATGCGTTTGTCGCCCAGGCCAGGCGAAAAACCGAACTGCTCAAAGAGGTTTTGAACAATGATGTTCTGGGTAGTGAGTTAAATGAAGATCACGCCTGGGAGCCTGCTAAGCCTAATGTCA
>CAJQNE010000246.1 GCA_905479545.1 uncultured Gammaproteobacteria bacterium
ACAACATTACCGGTGTCGACCCGGAGCTTGGCGCACTCGCCAATAATGGCGGCCCGACGCTTACCCAGCTGGCCAGCACCGGCCCGGCAATTAACGCCGGCGACAACACGGCTTGTGCGGGCGCGGAAGTCAACGATGTCGACCAGCGCGGTATCAGCCGCTCACCGGCAGGTTCTGCTGTTTGTGATATCGGTGCTACCGAGTTTGCCGCCATGCCAGCAGCTGCTGTCGTAGCGAATAACCCGGCCAACCGCGATGTAGTTGATGGCGACCAGAACGTACCTGCGGTTGGTTTCACTGTAAGCGGTAGCGATGAAGCCATTACCGTCACAGGCATTTCAGGTGTGATCACCGGTGGCGGAGACCGCAGCCTTATTTCGAGTGGTCAGCTACTTCGCGGCGGCGTGCCGGTAGCAGGTACATTTATGCTTACCGAAGCGACAGGTGCCTTCAGTATTGCGCTGGACAGTGGCGAAATAATTGCTGAAGACGATATGGCTGACTTCAGCGTGACGCTTAACTTCGGCAGCCCTGCTGCGGGCATGGCGTTACTGGCACTGCCGCTGTTGGGCTTGCTGTGGCTGCGGCGTAGCAAAATGGCGCTGATAATGCTGGCTGCTGGTGGCCTGACCTTAGCCGCTTGTTCTGACACTGAAGATAATCAGAACGGCTTCCAGGTGACGGTGCAGCAGGTTCAGGCGACCGGCAATACCACCGGTGGTACTGTGGTGGCAGGCGGTTTGCCTGTTGCAGGTGCGCGCTTAACGGTGCAGTAAAATAAGCTAAACGCGACGTAAGTCGTTTTAGGCGAATGCCTCACCGGTGAGAACGGGTGGGGCATTTTTTTGCTTGTTACTTTTGGCACAATTGCAGAGTGCTGTGCATTGTGGCCGGGAATTGTCAGCTAGCCCGGTGGCGAGCCTGAGTATTTCAGAATCAGAGGTTATGCAATAAGAACAAAATTTTTGAGTGCAACATCGGCCTGACAGGCCAGTGTAAATTTCGCTCAAATATGGATTAGCTAGTTGGTTTGCTTGTAAGCGTTATTTCGTCGCTATCGCTAGCTGTCTGGCGCTTAGCGGCGGTCGACTGGTTCACGGTGCCATAGAAACTGCTCGTCGGCATAATTTTTCGTGATAAAAACAGCTCAGAATAAAAAAACTAAAAATCAGTAGGTTACGTTAACGGCTACGCGAATTGCCCATTTGGAATATGTTAAAAACCAATAATTTGCGGCCGATTGGATTTATGCGCGTTGTTTAATGGTTTCGAATGGCGTAGAAAGTTTCACACAAAGCCTTGGCTTACTTACTAGGGCGCTGAATTTTAAATAAATACTAAACGGGAATTAGTTATGGACATTAAGCGAATTATCTCGAGCACGATGCTGGTGTTTAGTTTTGCTGTTTTCGCCGAGGATAATGGGCCGAATTATTTTTCGTCGATGATCAGCTACACCGCACCGGATAGCGACCGTGATGCTGAATATGGTGGCGGTGGACATTTTTTGTTTGGCCAACCCATTGGCCCACGTTGGGCGCTTGAGTACGGTTTTTTTGCGTCGATAATTACTCACGATTCTGATGAAGAGCATGACAATCAGTACTCATTAGGACTCGATTTTGCGTACGCCTGGAACCGCGGCGGCTTATCGCCGTTTTTACTCGCGGGTGGTGGCGCCATTTATGACGATGTTCGCCGCGAAGAAGTCACTTCGCCATTCGCCAACATCGGTGCGGGCCTGGTTATTCCAATTCATGAGGGTGGTGCTGGTATTCGTGCCGAAGCGCGCTATGTAGCTGATATAAACGACGAGTCTGTCGCTGGTGAGGATGTGTTAGGCGATGTTCGGGCGAACATTGGTTTGCAAATACCGTTTAACAAAACCATCGCGGCTGCCTCGCCGCCTCCGCCAGCCCCGCCGTTGCCAATACCACTACCAGCGCCACGCGACTTTGATAAAGACGGCGTGCTGGATGATGTTGATCAATGTCCGAACACCAAACCTGGCGTACCGGTCGGTCCGAGAGGCTGTGATCTTGATGATGATAACGACGGCGTAGCGAACTATCGGGACAAGTGCCCCAACACGCCAGCCGAAGTGCAGGTTGACGAAAATGGCTGCCCACGCGACAGCGATAATGATGGCTGCCTCGACGTAAACGATATGTGCCCCGATACGCTGGAGGGCCTGAATGTTGACCGCCAGGGTTGTGCATTGCCGCAATTCACTGTGCTGGAAGGCGTCAATTTTGAATTCGACAGCGACCAGTTGACGGCCAATGCGATGAGCATTCTGGATCTGGTGGTTAAAACGTTAAGGGGTCAGCCTGACATTCGCGTCAGTGTTGATGGCCATACTGATAGCAAGGGTTCTGATGCTTACAACCTGAGACTGTCACGTGAACGAGCAGCGTCAGTTGAGTTCTATCTGGAAAGCCAGGGCATCAATGGCAGCCGTTTACGCAGTCAGGGCTTTGGTGAGACCCGGCCCGTTGCTACTAACGACACAGCAGCAGGGCGCGAACAGAACCGTCGCGTTGAGCTTGAGGTAATTAAATAATGGCTATTCAACAACGAACCAATCAACACAGAAAAAATAGCATCCGCGTACCGCTTACCCGGTCAGCGCTTGTCATCACCGCGGCGTTGTCACTAACGCTGCTGGGTTGCCGGTCTGATCCGCCTGCTGGTGCTGCGGTTAACAATGCACCGGTAGCGAGCAGTACAACGTTTAATACCGCTAACGACAGCTCAATAGCTGGCCAGCTGCTGGCGACCGATGCAGATGGCGATAGTTTGACCTATCAGCTGGTTGCCGGACCATCGGGAGGCACCGTGTCGGTGGCTGCTAATGGCGGCTTCGCTTATGACCCTCGAGCGGATTTTAGTGGTTCGGATAGCTTCTCCTTCCGCGCTAACGACGGTACCGCGGATTCGAATATCGCGACGATAACGGTCAACGTAGCGGCACCTGACAATCAGGCACCGGTAGCAAGCAATACCACCTTCAATACCGCGAACGACAGCAATGTCTCCGGCCAACTACTCGCCGCTGATGGTGATGGTGACACGTTAACCTACCGGCTGATTACC
>CAJQNE010000247.1 GCA_905479545.1 uncultured Gammaproteobacteria bacterium
AAACCGGTTTTAAGCGAGCTGCAATATCACCGCTTCGCAATAATTGCTGTAATTCTTCGCCCATTTCATAACTACGCTCTACCGAAGTGCGCCAGTTCTTAATGCGTTGGTCATCTTTTTGATAATAACGTTCAAAGTCGCTCCGGTCCGGTATTTTCCTATCCGGCAATGAAGCGACAAATTCAGCACTCGGGCTTATCACCAGCGTGTCCTGTAGATTTTGCGGACGACGCCACTTGAGCATCTTATCCAACCAGCCGGTAACGACCCTGCTTTCGAAATGCGGCAGCAATACCACGCCGTTTTGTGGTGGCAGCGGCAAGTCCATCTGATAATCGACTATACCGCCATCGCGGTACATTCCTGCCGGAGCACCCGCAGGGTCTTGTACCCCCTGCATCAATAGCGGTATGGAGCCACTGGCGAGTAATGCGGCTTGGGTGTTGGCAACCGATAGCGGCACGAACCTGGTATTAAACGCATCTTTGGCAAACGATAAATTCATCCGGGGGTCGTGAAACACCACTCGCTGAATATGTTTTGCCAAACGTGTTCTCGAGGCCGCGTTAGCGGCGAAGGCAGCAGCACCGCCGGCTTGTTGCCGCCAGAGCGGTGTATCTACGCCAAGGCCGCCGAAACAGCGGGCGGTAATAACTTGCAGGCGGAATATCGGATGCCGGAGCATCGCCTCAGCACCCACTTCGCCGACGGCTTCACCGAGCATTTTATTAGCGGTAGTACTAATTTCCATTGCGCTCGGCTTTCTGCCTACATACGTTTGTTCAATGTAGTTGGCGGTAAGCCCGGCGGCCGCAGCTTCGTCAGCACGGCAGGCCATCGCTACCCGCCAGGCGCCAGCGCTCGAACCGATCAGTGGCAATGGCCGCTCGCGTTGTAACAACCAGTCGCCAAACAGAAACGGATCGACACCGGCCAACATCAAACCCTTTGGACCACCCGCAGCGGCAGCCAGTACCGTGATGTCGTCAGGGCTCAGTCCGTTCTTTTGAATCCGTTCCAGTGCACGAGGCCCGGCCCTGAGTTCCAGCGTCTGCATATTACTCCACCAGCTCGGTAGTCAGTGGTAAGCCACGACTGGCTACTTCGGCGTAGACATAAATGGCTTTGAGCATCGCATGCAGACCATTACTACGGGTCGGGCTAAGGTGCTCGCCAAAACCGATATCAGCAACAAAATCCGGCTTATTGGCAAGAATATCGGCTGGCTTACGATCGCTATAAACCTTCAGCAACACGGCGATTAAGCCAGAGACAATCGACGCATCGGATTTACCCGAAAAATGCAGCCGATCACCTTGGTGTTGCGGATATAACCACACCTGCGACTGGCAACCGGTGATTTTCCAGCCATCGTTTAAATGCTCGGCTGGAAACTCAGGCAAATCTTTACCCATATCTATCAGAAATCCGTAGCGATCCATCCAATCATCAAAGAACTGAAAGTCTTCGATCAGATCTTGCTGGGCCGCCCTTACTTCACTTTCGGCGTCACTTCCGGCTTCACTCGTTACGTCAGTCATTTTTTCCTTTAGCTAAGTTAGTTCTTCTATTAGTCAGGCTGGTGTTAGCAAAGCCTCTGGTATTAGCCGCGCCGCCAACGCACACCGTCGGCTTTGTCTTCAATGGTGATACCCATAGCAGCCAACTGATCGCGAATCCGGTCCGACCCTGCCCAATCCTTATTGGCACGAGCTTGCCCACGGGCTGCAACTAATGCGTCAATTTCAGCATCGTCGTCACTATCGCCACCCTGGGTGAACCAGTCCGCTGGATCTTGCTGCAACAAGCCAAGATATTCACCAGCCTGCAGCAATTGCGACTTCAACACTGCCCGCTCTGCATCATCACTCACACTATTCGCCTGCTTGGCCAATGCGAATAACTCCGCCAATGCCTTTGGCGTATTCAGGTCGTCATGCAATGCCGCAATAAATGCCTCTGGCAATGCGGCATCACTGGCAGCCTTAATATCCTGCATATCGCGCAGCGCCCCATACAATCGGTCCAGCATACTGCGCGACTGTCGCAGGCCTTGCTCAGACCAGTCTAACGGCTGGCGATAATGAGCATTAAGCAGTGCTAAACGAATAGCTTCACCCGGCGCCTGCTTCAGCAATTCGTGCACTAACAGCACATTGCCAATCGACTTCGACATCTTTTCGCTGTTGATGTTCACAAAACCGTTATGCATCCAGTATTTACTGTACAGCGTGCCGCCGTGCGCACAGGTACTTTGAGCCACTTCGTTTTCGTGGTGCGGAAACTGTAAGTCGTGGCCGCCACCATGAATATCAATGGTTTCGCCTAAGTGCTTTTCGACCATCGCCGAGCACTCAACGTGCCAGCCAGGCCGCCCATAACCCCAGGGGCTATCCCAACCGGGCTGGCTATCATTCGACGGCTTCCACAATACAAAATCCGCCGCATCTTTTTTATAAGGCGCAACTTCTACCCGCGCGCCAGCGATCATATCGTCGCGGCTGCGGCCCGAGAGTGCGCCGTATTGCTCGAACGACGGCACATTAAACAACGCATGGCCATCCGCTTCGTAGGCATGCCCTGCTGTTATCAGCGCTTCGATCATGCTGATAATCGCGTCCATGCTTTCTGTCACGCGTGGTTCTATGTCGGGCGGCAGAACACCCAAGGCACCCATGTCTTCATGATAGATACGAGTAAATTTGTCGATGATGGTCGAAACTTCAACGCCCTGATCTGCCGCCGCCTTATGAATTTTGTCTTCAACGTCGGTGATGTTGCGAGCATAAACCAATTGCGGAAAAGTTTTCCGTAACAGCCTGGCCAGCACGTCGAACACCACGGCGGGTCTCGCGTTGCCGATATGCGCGTGGTTGTATACCGTCGGGCCACAAACGTACATGGTAACGCGATTGGGATCAGCGGGGACAAAG
>CAJQNE010000248.1 GCA_905479545.1 uncultured Gammaproteobacteria bacterium
CCTGCGCAAACAACTCCTGAACGGTCGCCTTCCGTTCCTCGAACGCGATTTTCTTCGCGATGTTCAGCGTCGTCTTCGCCAATTCCACCGCGAAGGGATTGATGTCGATGCCAAAGAAGCTCGTCGTGCGAATCGCCGATGCCCAGCTAAGCTGCCTCTTCCCCGACTGCGTCGACGCAAACTCGGCGATGCGGCACAGCACCTCCGTTTCCAGCTTGTAAAGTTCGCGAAATGCGACGTAGAGAAAGTTGCCGCTGCCACAGGCCGGGTCGAGCACTTTCAGCTGACAGAGCGAGTAGAGAAAGCCGCGCAGCGTTTTTACGGCTTCGTCGTGTTTGCCGTTATCTTCCAGCAGCATGGCGGCGGCGACGGCGGCATCCCAGTCGGCCCGCAGGGGTTCAATAATGGTCGGCAGCACCAGCCGTTCTACGTATTCACGTGGTGTGTAGTGCGCACCAAGTTTATGCCGCTCTATCGGGTTAAGCGCCCGCTCCAACAGCGTGCCAAAAATGGCCGGTTCTACATAGCGCCAGTCGGCTTTGGCCGATTCAATCAGCAGTTCCAGCTGGTCGGCATTCACTGGCAGCGCTTCGTTGTCGCTGAATAACCCGCCGTTAAACCGCAGCAACTTTCGTCGTAACTGCAACGACATACCGCCGCTGTTCATGGTGGCCCAGAGTTGTTCCATACTGGGTACAAAGAAGTCGATTTCTTTCCGTAGACTTTCGAGCAGCGTGGTGAAGCTACGCTCTTCCAGCAAGCCGGTATCTTCACTGAACATGGTGAACAGGCAGCGCATCAGAAAGCCGGATACCCGTTCGGCGCTGTGGCCGTCAGCTTCCAGCGATTTGGCGAGTTTGGCTAGGCGACTGGCAATATCGCGGGTTACGGCGGCGCTTATGCGGGCCGGGTCGAGGCTTTCCGGCGCAGTCCAGATTTTTTGCAGCCGCTGACGAATCTCGTCACTGCGTAACTGTTCAAGCGTAATGCGGTGGCTGCGGACATCCGGGAACGGCGTGTAGTTGCCGCCGCTGCGGCTGAATTCAGCGAATATTTCTATAACATAGCCCACATCGACCACCAGCAAAAATGGTGGCCGGCCGTCGCTGGCAGGCAAGTGCTTGATATAACGCTCGGCCTGTTTCTTGGCCAGCTGCATGCTTTTGTCCCAACCCGCCGTGCCGCGCTTGCCGTGGCCGGCTTTCTGCTGCTTGCCCGCTGCCGCCATCGTTGACGAAAGCAGGTCTTCACCGCCCTGCTGATTGACGCCCTGTTTGGTTTCACAAACAAAGCTACCTTGCCGGTACAGATCAATAAAGTTGGTAGTGCTGTTGCCGTCGTGCAGATCGACCTTTACGGTGCGCTCGAATACATAGCCGTTTTCGCGGTTATCAGGCGTTGCCGGGTCGGGTCGCGGTACTTCAAGCAGATCGCAAAGCTCTGCAAGAAACAGTTGATAATTGGCTCGCTCACTGCCACCAGAAGGCTGCCAACGGTTAATGAAGGCTTCGATATCAGGGTTTAGCTCGGCGGTCATAACGTATTTGCAGGGCGGCTGTTTGTTAGAAGTGATGATACGTTACGCGGGGTTTTTGGCTGTGTCTTATAAGAATCAGCCAAGGTATTCCAGCCAGGCCTGAGATTCTCCGACGGGGCTTAGTAGCACGCCTCTTGTAGCTTCGACTGCAGAGGGTGTTGTTAAACCACTTCAGTTTTCACGTAAACATTGAAATTCGCAAAAATCCGTTCGCGCTGAGCCTGTCGAAGTGCATGCTACGGGCCTTCGACTAGCTCAGGCTGAACGGTTATGGGGTGCTCTGTGTCGGGAGTTAACTTTTGCGACACCCTCTCCAGTAGAACATCGTTAGCACCACCAGCAGTGCCAGAGCCTGCGAGTTGTTCGACTGAAGTCGAACCTACATGTGTTTCTGTACCATTCGTTTTCAAATCCGCTCAAAAATGGAGTTTAGCCTTTATTAATTTCAGCCCAAACTAAAAACCCCGCCGTGCGATGCACGGCGGGGTTTCTTTTAACACTAGCTAATTACGGCAACCTAAATACAGGTTTGCCCTTCTAAGCTATCTTCCGGCTGGGTATTTTCCGGTGTAGCGTTGTTAAACGCTAAACCATCAATTGCCACAGGCCGGGTGTCTTCTGGCGTGGTATTGCAATCTGCGATAACCAGCGCGTTCAACGAGTTGAAGCTACGATCTGCTCCGCGTGCCTCGTCATCGGCTAACAGGTTTGAATCACCACAGGCTGCAAGGCCCAACGATAATACAGCGGCTACAAACAACATAGCCCCGCGGCCAAGCAGTTTTTTCAACAGTACATGTTGCATCATAAATCTCCTGATTTACTGTGTGAATTAGCTGTCTTAGCTATCGGTATCGGTGTTAGGTGAACCACCGATCGGGTTATTCAGGTAAGGGAATACATCGAGGTAGGTATCGTTAGCGAACTGCTGGCCGGTAACGGTAGAAGTTGCAGCAGTCGGGCCAGGTGAGCTGGCACCGTCGGTTGGAACAAGACCACCGTTTTGCTGCGAGTCCTGATTACCACAGTCCATGGTACTGCCAGCGGCATCAAAGCCACAGAGGAAGCCCACTACGGCTGCTAATGAAACGTCTACTACGTCATCATAAGGACGACGACCATTCGGGAAGCCGGCGTTGTCGCCTGCAGCTGCACCTAAGTCGTTCTGACTAGCAGGTGGAGTAACCGCGATGCTGGTGTTCAACCGCAGCATTTCACCAGGCACGGTGAGGTTTGCTGATTGGTTTAAGCCAGGAATACCGGTTACAAACGTCGCAACCAAGTCGTTACGTGGGGTAGCCGGAACGTCCACACCGAATAGAGCATTTAGTAGAACTGGCAATGTCGGACGCAAAACGAACGCGCCGAAATTACCCAGGTCGTCTTTTGGCTCACTGGAGTTGAACAGGTCTTTCTTATCAATACCGATAACCACTTCGTTGGTCAGCGGCATACCAAGACGAGAAACCTGAGTCCAGGCACCACCTTCGCGGGTGGTATCAGTGAGAGCTGATTGTGGGTTGGGGTTCAACACCCGGCTCTGACGAACACTGGCGGTGGTCCAGGCACCAATAACAGGGTCATTGTTGGCGGTCAGGCAGCTAATCGGTAGCTCTAGTGCCAGACTGGTAACGTTCTTGTCATTAATGATATTCGCTTCGCCATCACGTGCACCGGTCGGGTCGGTATTGACTAAGTCAAATACTTCACCCAGGTTGATAACAAAACCTTCTTTACGCTGACCGACAAATACCCGACCATTCGTTGCACAACCGGGAACCCGGATATCTTGCACGTGGTTCAGTGAGTAGGTGCCATAGTCGCCGTTAATCGACTTTTCGCCAATATTGTCGACCGGCTTGTTGAACGTGGTCGAACCATTGGTGCGACTCGCACTGGTCGGCTGCGCCTTAGAGCGACGTCCGTCGCGAGCGACCGTAACCTGATAGGTTTCACGGACGTTTAAGCCGGTGACGTTAGTAACATTAGGGCCGATGCCGTCAGGCGAGCTGTTGACCAATGGGATGGTCGTCATCTGCGTGGTTGAGCCTTCATCCTGAGCAGTCGGAATCGCAATATTGTTGTACTGCACATTCGGACGGAACTGGAAGCTAATGTCTTCAACCGAGTCGCCGTCGTTGTCGATGTGAATTTCGTACAACGCTTTCGGGTCAAGCGTGAAGTAGTTAGGGCCGCCGTATGCATCCTGTAACGGGATGTAGTTGGCGATGAACGTCACAAAGTCGGAACGATCCACCGGATCCGTCTCATAGCTGCGAAACATATAAAAATCAGTACCATCAACTTTCGGCATGCCGGCAATTGACGGTGCTTCACGGTGGCTGGAGGCCATTGCGACATTGACCGACGCTAGCGCGAACAGGCCTGTAGCAACTGCAAGTGGCAGTGTTTTCTTTTGCATTGTCTAACTCCTTGTATGGGATTAAGTAATTGTCCTAATCAACCGGAATTATTACTCCGGCACTTAAGCTTACGGCGCACACTGCTAATCCGACGCACCCGATTAGTAAAATCGCGGACTATTCATCCTTGCCGCGAAAATCGTAACTATCGGAAATAACGCAAGCCTGAACTACAAGACACAGAGAGCAGAAAATTAGTAACTTTTAGAACCGTTATAAGCAAAAACAGGCGGGAATCAGATGAGGCTTATAGTTCCTGATGCGGCTGATTTTATTTTTATGCTTTCCGGATCGTAGGAAGCTTTGGGAAAATAGCCATCAGATAGTGGTAGCCATTTGAACCTGGCTGAGCCCTGACCGGACAAACTCAGCTGCAGGGTTACCGATCTACATTCGCTCAGTGATGAGCCAAACAACAGCAGCCGTCAATACCACGAATAGCGACAGTTGCAACCATGCAAGCTTCAGATGTTTGCCGGCCGTCCCTTCCGGGTCTCGGTCAGATAGCAGCAACGGTCTGGAGTCCTTTGGCGCTGTGAGCATATTTCTGGCTGGCAAACTGCGCAGCTGGGTAAGTTTGTTGTCTACTTCTATCTGCGCTGCCGCCCTGGCCGCCTGCCATTCTTGCTCGTCGATATAGCCACTACGATTTGTGTCGAAGCGCTTCAACAGCTTTGCTTGGTTCTGTTTCCAACGCACCAGGGTATTCCGCAATTCATGATCGGCATCAAAATCTTCTGCCGGTCGGCGGGTTGTTAAGTCACCCAGTACATGCAGAACTTCACCGTTGTGCAATAACTTTTCGGTGTATCGAAATGACGCTGGCTGCGTTGAATTTTCCACCGGGAACCGCCACTCCCCACCGACCTGCACGGCACGCGGCAGCGGCTTACGCGTGTAACCGCTCCACCTATCGCTGTTGTCGGTAATTACAACCGCGGCCGTCGGGTTAATAACGCAACGGTGGTCGCCTTCTACCAGCTCAAACAAGGCGTTTGACTGAGCCGTTTCGACTTTCCGCCATGAAGACCGACCTTCATTTTGCACACGCTGCTCAATAGTGTACGACCACCAAACGCAGGGAAACCCGGAGAGTGGCGAAAGCACCGGCGACTCAGCCAGCGACTGCGCCACCCCCTGTAACTCTACATAGCCTTGCGAGGCCGACCGCAGCCGCGAGGTCGGCGTATTATGAATCAGCCGGTAGTAGGCATAGTGTCGCCAGAATAGTACGAAGGCTATCGCGGCAAATATTGAGCCTATGCCAACAATCAGCACAAAGTGCGGGGTGGGAGAATGCGCCACCCAGTCGAAAATTTTCACGCCGGAGCAATCCGC
>CAJQNE010000249.1 GCA_905479545.1 uncultured Gammaproteobacteria bacterium
GCAAGTACTGCTCGACTGCCTGAGGCGACTTTTCACGTCGCACTTCAGGGTGGTGCATCACGGCTTTCAGTTCAGAACCAAACACCAACTGGCCGTTGCCGAGCAGTGAGTAATGTAGTGGCTTAATACCCATACGGTCGCGCGCTAGAAATAATGACTGCTCACGTTTATCCCAAACGGCGAAGGCGAACATTCCGCGAAACCGCTCAACACAATGAACTCCCCACTGTTTCCAGCTGTATAACACCACTTCGGTATCGCTATGAGTGCTAAACACATGGCCGTGCTGCTGCAACTCGGCGCGCAACTCAGGGAAATTATAAATTTCACCGTTGTAGACCAATACTAAAGCGCCATCGCTTGAGCTCATCGGTTGTTGACCGCTAGAGAGGTCAATAATTGACAGTCGCCGGTGGCCTAGCGCGATACCTGCTTCCTGCCATATCCCGCCCTCGTCGGGTCCACGATGAAACTGACTTTCATTCATCGTATGAATTAACGAACCGGAAATTTCTCGCTGATCGCTTAAATCAACAATACCCGCAATGCCACACATGGCTGGCTCTCAAATCTATAATGGATACAGGCTGTTTTGACAGCCAAAAACCCCTGCAAAAAGGTGCAGGAGAACTATGCTACTCAGTGGTTTACGGTTTAACAGCCTTCAGGGCAGTGTCGAACTCTGTCACCGACTGAGCGACAAATTCAGTCAAAACCTGCTGAGCGTGCTTTATATCTACGTCCGCTGCAGCCACCGAGAATAGTAATGCAGCTGAACCTTGATACTTACCGGTAACCCGCGCGCGTGCCTCGAGCAGCTTCACCATCACCGATGTGTTGCTAAACTGACCGGACACCCAGTATATCCGCCATACCAAGCGCTCCCGTCCGTACCGTGAGCGAATGCGCTCTTCAACAAAAGACAAAGGCTGCCCCCCCACGTCCACCACCCGCAGAGTGCTGGACAACCGACGCCATCTATCGGTGCTGTAACGATGGTTATTTGCGCCACCAAGCTCGGCACCCTGCCTTTGATTAGCGAAATAATACGTCGCGTAATCGATATTCCCACCGGCACGCTGGTAACTACCTAGCTCCACTAAGTCAGCACCAGGGTAGCTAGACGTCCAATCAGTTGGTGGAGATTCGAAATGCTGCCAACGACCCACTGCCGCCGGAAGTTTTAGGGATTTAAGTGCCGTAGTGTTTTCATGAGCGAAAATTCCGGCATAAACGGGCTTAGCTGACAGAACGATAATAACTGACAGTAAACCAGAGAGGACGATTGCCTGGAGCGAAACAGCCGTATTGGCATTTACCGGCAAACCTGCTGCCGACGGCGGGTTCTCCCGCAACCGGAGGCGATTGCCAAACAGGAACAATAAGTACATTACCAAGCCAAAAAATAACCAGCCGTAAACCAGGTGATCTATGCCCACCGCCAGTTTGTGGTCACTTACATGGGCCAAAATAATAATCAAATAGGCTCGAATGCCGTTGGCAATAATCGGCACTATTATCGCCAGTGTCACGAACAGCAGTCTATAGCGCCAACTGTGAAAATTAAGGAATGCATACAGCACCCCCAATGCCAATGAAGCTACTAAATAGCGAATGCCGCTGCATGCCTCTGCAACTTCAAATGCACCACTGGGGATGGTTATAAACAACCCCTCCCGTAACACCGGGATGCCGGTTAATTGCAGTGCCTTCACTGAAAACCATGCGGTATATTCCTGCAGTACTGGCTCCAGACCCTGGCCAAAGGGCACCGCGAAAAACAGGTACAGCAACGGCACAATGAGTAACCACGCCAGTTGCCAACCAAGCACAGCGATCCAAACCGCCTGCACCATCAACACCAGAGCCAACTGCTGAGCAACCTGCACATCAACTAACCTACCAGCAGCCCATAGTCCGACCGCAGCCAAGGCTATCAACAGCGCCAGCCAGGCAGGTTTTGGCGTCAACCGGGCAATGTCGGTTTTCAGCGTCCATACCATATAAGCAGCAATTGGTACTATCACATAGCCATGCGTGAAGTTGCCCGACCTTCGCCAGATAGCCTCAATCGACAGCGCGGTAGGCCAGTACCAAGCCAAAAGTACTAAGGTAGCCAACGTTCCGAACGTTAGTGCGAACTGCCAGGCACGGCCATGTACGCCAGAACGGTCAGAGGTACTCACGCAATAATCCGCCGACTGTCGGAGTGACGAGGCTCCAACGCCTCCGAAAGCACGCGAAGGTTGCGCTCCCAGTCGTAATGCTGTTTTACATACTCGCGCCGGGCTGCACTTGTCGTCGGTGCCGCTAACTGTTTCGCAACCTGGCTAACCCAATGTTTGTTGTTATCAGTATCAATAATATTCACTCCGGGAATACCTTCATAGCCGTGCTCCAGACCTTCAGCTGCTTGCGGGCTCATTACCACGGGCTTTTCCATTGAAAGCGCCTCGAGCACTTTATTTTGCACGCCACGAGCGATTCGTAGCGGAGCAACAGCAACATCCGAATATTGAACATACGGTCTAACGTCGGGCACCCTGCCCGTCACTGTTATCCCTTCAATAGCTGCCAGTTTTACAACGGCGGGAGACGGATTGCCACCGACGATATAAAACTTCGCATTTGGGCACTGCAGGCGGATCTTCGGCCAGATAGTCGTCGCGAACCAAACTACCGCATCAATGTTCGCCCAGTAATCCATCGCGCCAGTAAATACGATAACCTCATCACTGTCCTCGTAAGGCGAAGGGCAATTCTTGTCTTCAGCGAAATAGTGGTAATCAACGCCATTGGCAACCGTAATAAGCTGCTTGCTAATTTCCGGTGCCAGTTTTTTAAACAACGCTGTTTCAGCGCCTGTTACGAACGCTGTTGCCGCAAAACCAGCTGCGGCCTGTCGCTCGAAGCGGAATAGTTGACGGGCTTCTCGTTGATATACCCAGCTCATTGGCGGACGTAGCGATTTTGCATACTGCGCCCATTTGTCCGAATCGACATCAACAAAATCAGCGACTACCGTCAGCTGCGGCTTCCCCAGCAGGTATTGGGCCATGGTTGACGAAAACACCACGGCTTTGCTGCAACCGGATTTGCATTGCTTATCGACCCATTTTTGCAGCGCTCGGTTTCGATAGTAAGGCAGTGACAGCGCTTCCCCACTGGCCAATGCCCGCAAGCTTTTAAGTTTCGCCCTGCGCGGCTGCAGCGGTAGGGCTTTGACCTCACTGGCCCATTCACGCAACGTTTCGACATGTTGCCAGTCGTCAGCGTCGTCCACGAAAAAGCCAAGCCGCACGCTATAACGCTCCGACAAGCTTTTAAGCAAGTGATAAGACCGAATCTTATCGCCCTTATTAGGCGGAAAAGGGATTCGGTGAACCAAGAGCAGCAATGGCTCTTTGCCAGCCACTAACGCCATCAGAGCCGAATCACAGAAAACAGAAGTATCGGCATATCAAGCCAGGTCTTTCGCGACCAACGGGCCGATTCGACGGGATAACCACAGTGGCAATTTCTGCCATGTATCCACCATCAACTTGTACTTCGGATTTGCCGGGCTAATATTGGGAATCTCAGTAGCGTTCACCAAATCATACTCATAGCTCAGTGGTTCCGGCTCAAACCCCCAGTGTTTTTTAAACCGATAGGAGCCTGTACCCTCTTTACTTCTACCGTAATCGAATACCGTGCAACCGCGCTCAACCGCCCGGCTCATCACATCGTAATACATAAAGTCATTAGCGTATTTTCCACGCGCAGCGGCAGTGCCACCACCGTAGTACGGCAATACTTCATCGCGGAAATAGAAGTTCATCACGCTGGACAATAGCTCACCCTCAGCGCTGGTAATGCTTACGATATCTACAGAACCGGCAAACTCTTCGAGTAGGACTTCAAAATACCGTTTACTAAAAACCGGGGTACCCAGATTGCGGACACTTTCGGAGTACGCTTCGTAGAGTCGATCCGCGCTAGTATCCAGCTCGCTTATTAAACCGGCCTTTATACCTTTGCGGACCACCGCCCGTTGTTTACGCGGTATGGCTAATAGGTTTTCTTCCATATCCACACTAATGGTTTTCCGGAAGGTGACGTACAAATCGCGTTTAGCCGGACGGTCGGGCTCAACAACATCAATATTGCGATATTCGACGTAACCCACGTTCAACTGCTGCGCCAATTGACGAGCCTCTGCTTCGAGGGCCAGTCGGCTAGCATGATCAGTGGCAATCACGCCGCCGTAGACACAGAAAGGCACTGAAATAAGCGATCTGCCAAAAATTTTGCTTTTGATATAGCCGAGTGGCAAGACGCCGGTAATCTCACCATCTTGCTCAACGTACAGCATATGCATTACGTGCCCGAAAGAACGCTGGATAACGCGCTGCCAGGGAGAGAGGTGGTAAAAAGTGCCTGCTTGCTGAGCATGAACAAAGCTGTCCCATCGGCTGTGGTCAGCCGAGACATCATTCGCGAGCCGTTTTACCTGTATTTGTTCAGCGCCCACAGTCGCTTGTACTCCAAAGTTTTGTTGTTTTGAGTTTTTCTACCGAGTCAGAAACTGGTTTACCGAACTATTTTTACGCAGCAGCTACCTGACCAGAAGGCATTCTTGTATCCAGAAATACCTGGTCCATACGGTCCCACTCAAAGTCTGTCAGCAATTGACGCAACCGGTGTTCCGTGCGAGACAAATTCAGGTAATGGCGAAAGCGCGACTTTAATCGGGCACCCGTTGGCCTTGGCTGGGAGGGGTCGATTTCCCAAGGGTGCATATAAAACACCGCTGCCTGCTGGTCGACCTCATTGACTCTCTGAATAGCTTGTTTTGTTACTGAATAAGGCAATAACCTAAACCACCCACCCCCGCCACAAGGGAATTTCCGACTACCTAACTGTACGGTGGTGATTGGAACTTCTAAAAGACCTGGTGCGTTTTCAGGATAAAAACTGAAACGCGGTGCGTCTGGCATACCGTATAGGTCATGTTTTATAGGATAAATACTTGAGCTATATTCATAACCTGCTTCAGCAAGCTTTTCCAACGCCCAAAGGTTAGCGGCACCAATTGAATAGCTCGGTGCACGGTAACCCCGAACAGCCTGACCGCTAATATCTTCAAGTAACTTTTTAGCAGCCACAATATCGGCAAAGAAAGCATCCGGCTGCTGCTCGGTTACACGGGTGTGCAGCATGCCGTGACTAGCGACCTCATGACCGGCGGCTACCATCTTTTTGATCAATTGAGGGTAACGTTCTGCCACCCAGCCTAAGGTAAAGAAGGTGCAGCGAGTCTCATGCTCCTCGAATAATTCGAGCAAGCGAACAGTGTTAGCTTCTACGCGGTGCGGCAGGCTATCCCATTGTTTCGGACTAACGACATCTTCAAATGCCGAAACCTGAAACCAATCCTCTACGTCTACGCTTATCGCGTTTTTCACAGTCTGTCTCATAGTCCGCCAAACCCGCCGCCGCTACGCCCACCATCAATCAACTCATCATCCAATTCAAACAAACTATTGTTGCGCCCGCCATTTCGCGTTCTATCAGATTGCAACAACGAAAAGTCACTAAAATCATCCAACAAAATATCGACTGTACCGCGTCGATTGCCAACGCCATCAAGGTCGCTGTGATTCGGCTGGTGGCGGCCGCTGACTCCCGTACCGCCAAAAGCGCCGCCATCATTGCCGTCTAGCGACAAGCTCGTTCCGCGGCCGAAGTTAACGGTCGCAAAGCCGAGCAAACGCGTTTCTGAAATATCAGCTTCGCCTCGTTGGTGCAAATCCCGCCGATCCAGCTGAACACCAAGCCGGACTTGTCGATTTAACAAAAAGTTAAGCGAGTAGCCGAAAAATGTTAGTTCGGAAGTCGCCTGACCATCGGTTTTAGCATTGGTCCACTGTCCGAATGCCTGTGACTCCCAGCGACGGCTATGCTTACGACTACCTGAGAGAGCGGATTGATAGGAGCGTTGACCTGCCTGCCCCTCAAGCGGCACCAACCGGCTAATTTGATAACTAGCGGACAGGCTATTGCGGCGACGCTCGTAAAACAGCTGGTTGCTCCAGTTTCGCTCCAACACCTGGCCTGTAATTACCCCCAGCTGCAAAAACCGACCGTCGCCGAGATCAAATAACACTGAGTCATTACGCCCGATTGAGTCATCGCCGAGCGAATTAGGGTCAAGCAGCGACACGGACAGGCCACTGCCATCGACATAATTCTCAGCATAAGTTGAACGGAAGTTTGTAAAGCGCGCTTGATGATCAAAGCCACCGAAATAACGGCGCGCACCACCCTCAAGGCCGCTCTCACGATCCAACGCTCCCAGCACCAGGCTCGTACGTGGGCTCACGTTCATCGACAGTTGTAATTGTTTGTCTTCGGCACCCACAAGCGCACCTAATTCAAGACCACGCAATAGCCGCCAGCTAAACCCGGCACTCCAGAATGAACCGTTGTTAGCCGTGGTGACTTGGCTATCGTCAATGTGATCTTCACCCAAACGAGCTATCCAGGCAAAATCCTGATTCACATACCACGCCGCACCACCCAGTAGCTCACGGCGCTCCAAGTCTCCGGTATCTCCATCATAGGCATGCCGGGCCCGCAACCGCCATTGCAGACGCGAGTCCGTCGGCTCGTTAGATAAGCGCCATGATAAATTATGCTTGCTATTACGCGGGCCGAAGGCTTCATCCCCTAACGTGGACGTCCATTGATAGGTGACACGTTGTGCATATTGATCCGCGATTAGCTCATACCAACTGGGAGTGATGTTATAAACACCAAACTTACTGCGGTTGGAGTCCGCCAGACTGTCCGGCTCATTGAGCTGCAATGAACGTAGCGAACGGTCGCCGTAGTTAATATTGCTGCGCAAATACAATTTATGCGGAATGAGCGCACCACTGAAGTTTGCGCTTAGTTGTGAATTCGTCTCTGAGCGGCTTACCGGCTCGTGCAATTCGGTATGGAAAATGCGGTAACTTAATTGCAGCGATGCACGACCACCATTCGCGCTCAGGTTTATAACCGGATCTACCCGGGTCGCAAAACCAGAGCGACGCTCAGCGGTCGGCGAGAATTCGACATTATTGCTAATCGTTTCATTCACCGACAGGCGGGTCTCGAACCTCAGCTCTGCAGCGTTACCGGGTTGCACACAGTAAAAAAAGCCTACCACGACCATGGAGGATACTGAGCGGGGACGAATTACCATGGAGTACAGAGCGACCGTCTTAAAGACTGCCGTTAATCCTGCACATAATAGTAGTTGTAATAATAATAGTCGTAAGAACCGAAGTGACGGAGACCCTTATTTAAAACAAAACC
>CAJQNE010000250.1 GCA_905479545.1 uncultured Gammaproteobacteria bacterium
ATTCGCCGGTAAATTAGACGACTGGGACGAGATGTTGGCCGGTGTTCCGGATGGTGTCTTACGTATTTCGTTTCCGTCGTCACCGAGCAATAATTTTGCCACTTGGGACAAAATCATTGCCGATACCGCCCCGCTTACGGGTCAGCCTGTGCGTGATGCCGATGAACTGGCGACCATTATCTACACCTCCGGCACCACCGGCATGCCCAAAGGTGTCATGCACAGCTTCGCCAATTTGGCAGCATCGGCAGCAATCAATGCTAACCAAGTAAATGCGACCGAAGCTGAGCGATATATCTCCTATCTACCACTATCGCATGTGGCCGAGCGCGCCGGCGTTGAAATGGTTGCTTTCCGTTGTGGCTCGCATGTGTTCTTTGGCGAATCGCTCGATACCTTCCTAGAAGATTTGCAACGAGCACGGCCAACGATTTTCTTCTCAGTGCCGCGTTTGTGGGTCAAGTTCCAACAGGGTGTTAGCACCAAGCTGCCCGAGAAAAAGCTGCAGCGCATGCTGAAAATACCGGTATTGGGCGGCATTGTTAAGCGCAAGGTATTAACGCAACTCGGGCTTGATTCGGTACGTGTGGGAGCCACTGGCGCAGCACCATTGCCTGAATCAACGGCGCAGTGGTACCAGTCGCTTGGCCTTGAACTGCTGGATGCCTACGGCATGACCGAGATCTTCGGGGTCAGCCATTCCGGACGACCCGGTCAGGTTCGTATTGGCTATGCCGGTCAGGCCGTCGACGGCGTGGAATGCAAGCTTTCAGAAGAAGGCGAAATTCTGGTGCGTAGCCCAGCCAATACCATTGGTTACTACAAGGAAGAAGAGAAGACCCGCGAGCTGTTTACCGCCGATGGTTTTGTGCGTACCGGCGACCGCGGCATTGAGGACGAAATGGGCCGCTTGAAAATCACCGGCCGCACCAAGGAACTCTTCAAAACCTCCAAGGGCAAGTACGTCGCCCCGGCTCCGATCGAGAACAAGCTCAGTGCTCACGCGGATGTAGAAGCCTGTTGCGTCACTGGCGCCAATCAGGGCCAGCCCTGCGCATTGATTATGCTGTCACCCGAGGCGGCCGAACGCTGTGCCGATAGCGGCGAACGCGATGCTGCTATGCAATCGCTTGAGCAGCACCTGCAAGCCGTGAACGGCGAGTTGGATGGCCATGAAAAACTGGCTTTCGCCACGGTGGTTGCCGAGCAATGGGAGGTCGGCAACGGCTTTGTAACCCCAACGCTAAAAATCAAACGAGCGGCAATCGAAGACCGCTACGGGCCCGAGCTGGATGGCTGGTATGCCCAGCGTAAAGCGGTGATCTGGGCCTAAGCCAAGGTCAGGTGACTGGTCGCTGCAGAGCGATAGCGGCCAGTCACACTAACCGCTTGGCCTTAACTCAGCCATGCAATATCGACGCTGACTCAGCTAAGCCCCAAAGGCTCACAAACCATGCCCATTAAATCTGACTTTCTGCTAACCCGCGATGGCGCAAAACTGCACTATCTCGATGTTGGCCCGCGCCAGCCCAATAGCCGACCGCCGGTGATCCTGCTGCATGGCTTCGGCATGCGGGCACAAATGTGGCTGCCCAATGTGTTGCCGTTGGCGCGGCAACAGCGGTTTATTCTGCCGACCTTCCGGGGCTTCGGTGCATCGGCCAGCAGTCATTTAACGCGACCGGATATCGCTGGCCAGAACGCCGATGACCTTGAGGACTTGGTGAACGCGCTGCAGTTGGACGGCGCTAAGCTCGGCGGTTTCTCACTGGGCGCGATCACCGCACTGCATTACCAGCGCAGCTACTCGCTTGAGCGTTTTTCGGCCTATCTGCATATCGATCAGTCACCCGTTGTCAGTAATAGCGACGACTGGGATTGGGGCTTAATGGGGCCCAACCAAAGCGAAAATTTTGCTCGCGGCAAAGCATTGCTAGAAGCCTTCGAGGGTGTCGATAGAACACTGCCTTTCAAACAATTGCCAGCCCGTTTGCGCCGCGACTTTCGAGCTTGGATGGGTGATTTTTTTGCTACTTGCAGCGCTTTTCCGCCAATGCTGGCGCTGGCAAAGGCGACTGCGCCTACCGGTTTACCGGCAAGGTTGTTACTGCCCTCGACAGGCTGGCCGGTCGGACTCGACTGCATCCACTCCTATACCACGCTGGATTACGACTTTCGCCCCGACTTGGCCTCCGTGCGTATCCCAATGACGCTGCTGGTGGGCGCTCACTCGCTGCCTTACCCGTCTGCAGGCCAAATAAGTATTCGCGAGCAGGTACCCCATGCCGAGCTGCGCTTGTTCAAGCGCTCCGGCCACACTGTCATGCTCGATGAACCCGTGAAATTTCAACGCGAGTTGAAACGCTTTATTAACAGTTGACGAATCAAAAAACTTGATCAGGTCGCAGCCATGGGCAGCTCCTACAGTAGATCGGGCTTTTGTAGGAGCTGCCCATGGCTGTGACCCAGACGTCCGTTGCTCAACTAGGTTGCAGCAGCACCAGTCAGAAGAACAATTAGACAGAAACCCGCCCGAGCGGAGGAGACAACCATGAAAAAATTATCAGTCCTGGACGCCGGCTTTATCTGGCAGGAATCGCCGACCACGCCACAACACGTTGCTGGCCTTCAGCTCTACAGCATCCCGGAGAACGCCCCGGCGGATTACATACGGCAGGTTTTTGACCGTTACCGCAACGTGCCCGGCATTCGGAACCCCATGAACCTGAAGGTGGTTCCAAGCAAAATACCGATGACCATCCCGAAACTGGTTGTCGATAATGATATTGACCTCGACTACCACATACGCCACTCGGCGCTGCCCACTAGTGGCGAGCCCGGAAGCTACAAAGACTTGTTTGTATTGGTCTCGCGCCTGCATTCCCAGCCGCTGGATTTTGACCGGCCGCTGTGGGAAGCCCACCTGATCGAAGGCTTGCCGAACAATCAGTTTGCGCTGTTTTTCAAAATTCACCACTCCATGGCCGATGCCATGGCAGGCATGCGCCTTTCTGCGGCGGCTACCAGCACCGACCCACATCGTATGGATGTACCGCCAATCTGGTCATCCGCAGCGGATACCGGCTCAGGCAAGAAACGCCGGAAGAAAGGCAGTGTGGCGGCTTCGCCAATGCAATTGATCGCCGACCAGATTGCCACGCAGATGGATTCGTTAC
>CAJQNE010000251.1 GCA_905479545.1 uncultured Gammaproteobacteria bacterium
GACCCGGTAGCGAGAAATTGTTTTTCCCTCAGCTGGAAACTGTAATTGTGGGTCTAGCGCTGGAACATACCGGCCACTTTTAGCGTCGGATAAATCAAGCCGGGTTCCGAGCAGCCACTCATAGAGGAACCAAATCCGCCGTGCGTAGCTGCCGGTTGGCTTGGTCCGGACTATTTCTTCAATAACTGCCGGGCCTGCAGTCATAAATAGTCGTTTCAGAATGATGAGATTTACACCCTCATATTTGAGAGCGAAGGTCAGGTGGCCTTCAAGCGTCGCTTCAGGAGCGTGACGAGGAGTCATTATTCGCCAGCCGTCGACTTCAGTTATACGATGGTGTGTGCCGGTTGCTGATAATTGTCGAGGCAGTGGGACGCTTAAGTCGTAGGCGTTAATTAAGGCGCTGTAACCCGCCAGCGTTGCTATTTCAGGAAGGCGTTGTGCCTGAAAAGTAGTAACGGGCCCTGGAAAGTAGTGATTTTTTTTATCGGCCATGAATAACGATCCTTGTGTATGAATTATGATTTTTTTAGATAATATTCATGAATATTGATTTTAGCATGTGAAAAGTAATATAAAAATAATAAAACTTATGAAATGTAGTAATTTACAGTGTTTCGGAGTGACCTTCGGCTGGATATGCTGTTATGTAGCGTCGGTTCCAAGTGTGGCCTAAAGTCGGTGTTGTTAAAGTCTGCTTTTACTACACAACCCGTTTGGGTCGAGCCCTTCGACGCAATTCAGGAGGGCCTTGTCGCAGCCCAGTAGTAAGCTCTGCAACAAGCTCGAGGGGGAACGGTTTAATGGTTGAAAAAGGCTTTTTCGACACCCTTTCAAGGGTGCCAGACGTACTTCCAAGCTACGCTGTTGTCGTTTGGCTTCAGTCTCTTGCTGGTGCGTGTGTCGGTATTCAGCCGGTCATTTCGAACCGATTCACACCCCAAATGTTAACGAGGAACATTGGTTGACGGACTTTACACAGCACGGCATGCCGGATGCCTCGGCATTGCTTGAGAAAATTCAAAGCGGTGAACGTACTTCACGACAAGTCGTCGAGGCACATCTGGATAGACTCGCCGGCGTAAACCCTGCGCTGAATGCAGCGACTCAGGTTTTCGCCGGGCAGGCGCTGGCTGCCGCAGAAAGTCCGGTTGCCGGGCCGTTGTCCGGTTTGCCTATTACCCTAAAAGAAACCTACGCGCTGGCTGGTGAGCAAGTCACTATCGGCAGTATGCGTATGTCACCGATTCAATGCGCTGAGGACGCGCCGGTAGTGCAGCGCTTGAAAGCCGCCGGCGCCATCGTTATTGCGCGAACCAATGTTCCGGAATTTGTAATGACGGCCGAAACGCATAATTTGCGATTCGGGCGAACTAATCACCCTAAAGATCAGAGTCGGGTGCCGGGTGGGTCGACGGGTGGCGAAGGCGCTTTGGTGGGCAGTGGCGCGTCACCGATGGGGTTCGGTACTGATATTCTGGGTTCGATTCGTATTCCGGCGGCGTTCTGTGGGCTGGTGGGTTTTCGGCCGCATTCCGGTGCTATCGATAAAACCCATGTTTACCCTGAGTCCGGTCCGTTTTTTGAAACGTGGAATGGCTTGGGGCCGATTACCCGCAGTGTGCGTGATGCCCGGTTGGCTTATTCGGTTATCGCCAACCGGCCGCCGGCAGCTCCGGCATCGGTGGCCGGGCTTCGATTGATTGCGCCTCGTGACTATCCATTCGAAGCGCAGCACGATTGTATCGATTCGGCTTATCAAGCTGCGCTCTCGGGTTTGCAAAGTGCCGGAATGCAGCAGAGCGAGCCGCTGTTCGACGACGTGGCAGCATTGTTTATGAAAGTGCCGAGACTGGTTACCGGCGAGATGATTCCGGTTTGGCGTGAATGGCTATCGGTCGGCGGCAAGCCTTTTTCGGTGGTTGCTGAAGCACTGCGGCAAGCAACCGGGCGACCCACCGTGCAGCCGGGCTTTTTCCTTTGGTTATCAGTTGTGAGTGGTTTGTACCGACCTCGCAGCGCCGCCGCACTGGCGAGCATTGTCGAAGATTTTGAACAGGCCAGAAAACACTACCAGGCGCTGCTGGGTAGCGATGGAATTTTATGCCTGCCAACGCTGGGAATGTTGGCGCCCAAACACGGCGGCATGAATCGGGCGACCCTGATGAGCCCCGGCTTAAACAAACAAATTACCGCTCACACGCTGGTGAACATATTGGATCTGTCTGGAATTACCGTACCGGCTCCGGCATTTGCAGACCCCGACACCGGCTTGGTTCCCGGCATTATGCTTGCCGCTGTTCCTGGTAGTGAGGGTGCGCTGTTAGACGCGGCCGGGCAGCTTGAGCAATTGTTGGCGTGTGCTGAGTAAAGCGTCGAAGCGGAAATACGGTCTCAAGAAAGCCGGTTGCATCTGCAACCGGCTTTTTTATGTGCTTTGTATTTTTACGATATAGCCTGGCTCGGGAGTGAATGTGACCCGTCGTTAGGCTACGCAAGGTCCTTATTCTGATCCTTGCCCATATCCTTACGGTCATCCTGTTCTGCCTTGCCTTCGGATGACAATGCCATCGATAAGCGGGCTGACTTCGGGTCGTCGCCACGAGCTGTCCAGCCTTCTCGCTGGCGTGTTCTATCGCCGTCTGTGGCTTCAGTCTGATCGTGAAACAAGTGGACTTGAGTCGGGTAAGGCATATCAATACCCGCTTTATCCAGCGCTAGCTTGATTGCTGTTAAAACCCGTTCGTGCGTCCAGATAACTTCACCGCGTTCGGGCAGAGACCACCAACGGGCGCGGAGGGATACGTAGCTGTCAGACAAAGCAACCGTTAATACCTCTGGCTTCGGGTCGTCGATTACCCCTTCGAGGCCGGACATCGCTTCGACCATCACTTTCTTGGCTTCGTCAATGCTATCGCCATAACCGATGCCTACGTCATACTGGCTGCGACGTTTTTCTTTGGCGGTGTTGACTACAATCGCGTTGGTATAGATCTCGCCATTCGGAATCACCGCCCGGCGGCCATCATAGGTAATTACAATAGTGGCCCGGGTTTCGATCCGGTCGACGGTACCTTCGAAGTCTTTGTAGATAATCTGATCGCCAACGGAGAACGGTTCGCGAATAAGGATGAGAATACCTGCCAGCAGGTTCTGGAGAATATCGCGGAAGGCGAAGCCGATGGCCACGCCACCGAAGCCTAGTGCACCCAGTAGGTCGGCTGGTTTAACCGAAGGCGCCGCGATGGTTACTGCGCCGAGAACACCGCCAACAATAATCAGGATTTTCAGTAGGCTGCTCAATACCCGGCCGAGGTCTTTATTGCCGCGATTCTTAAACATCCGGTCGACGCCTTTGGCGACCAGTCCGGCGACAATCCAGGCAACAACGAATACCACCAGTGCCAAACCAAACATCGGCAGCTGATCAAAAAATCCGTTAATCAGATCATTAACGGTGGTCCACAGGTTTCTACCTGGGTTCGGGTCTACAAACTCGTCCGGGCCTTTCATTGGTGCTGTCCTTAATCAATGGCTGCAATACTGATTAGGGATGCACGTTGTTTGCCAGATTAAGTAAAGCTATTAAAAACAACCGCCTAGCTTGAGTTTTTGGTCGAGCCAGCAACATTACGCCGACAGGGCGGAATTAATTGCCGACTGGTTATGCCAGCTAATAAATAAAAGCAGACGGCTAAAGCGCGTCGATTTTATTCCAGGCCACTACCGGCGCACCCTTTGTAACAAACTCAGCTTCATTCTTGCGCCATATTTTGAGGTAACGATAAAACGGTACGCTGGGGAACAAGTGGTGAATAAGGTGGTAGTTCTGGTAGAGGAACAGCCACTTCATGATGGGCTCGCCGCCGCGGCGAACGTTGGTGGCTGAATAGGGGTTGTGTGACTGAAGGTGCTCGTGAGGGTGATGCGGTAAATAGTTAAACGCGAAGGCCAACCA
>CAJQNE010000252.1 GCA_905479545.1 uncultured Gammaproteobacteria bacterium
CTTTATTGGCGATGGGTTAAGGGATGCGCTTGATCCTAAAGATCAGGTTTAGCGGAAGGTGAAAACTATGAGTAATACCGTAACGCTCTACCGACCAACGGGACCTGAGGAGTTAAAGCTAGTGGAAGAGTCTGGCTTTACAGCCTGGCCTCCGCGGCTACCGGGGCAACCGATTTTCTACCCCGTGACAAACGAAGAGTACGCTGCCCAAATTGCTCGCGACTGGAACGTAAAAGCCAGCGGTAGTGGCTTTGTCACTAAGTTTGAGGTTTGTGCTGAGTTTATGTCGGAATTTCCAACGCATGTTGTCGGCGGCTCAAACCACAGCGAGTGGTGGATACCAGCAGGCCGACTCGACGAGCTGAATGCGAACATTGAAGGCAAAATTGAGGTTATTCGTGAGTTTCATACCAAAAGCATCTGATGTTTACCGCTATTGCCCAAAATGCAACTCTGAGAAAGTAACTCATCAGAGCCAATTTCGTGCGCTGCTAGCCGCGCTCCTCACAACAATGACACTCGCCGAGTCCGACCCAATTCGAAAATTAAACTGCACTCAATGCGGGCATCAATGGGAGGACGATAAGTGACCTCCTTGCTTGCCGTCGACAACCTCCACGTCAATTTCGCCAGCCGCGACGGCGACGTCAACGCTGTGCGTGGTGTCAGCTTTGATTTAGCCCCGGGCGAAGTACTCGGCATCGTCGGCGAATCCGGCTCAGGGAAAAGCCAAACAGTACTAAGCCTCATGGGCCTACTGGCCGAAAACGGCTCGGCCACCGGCTCGGTAAAACTGGAAGGTCGGGAGTTGCTAGGGCTAAAGCCCAAACAACTTAATGAAGTGCGCGGCAATGATGTGTCGATGATATTTCAGGACCCGATGACCTGTCTGAACCCTTATATGACCATTGCCAAGCAAATGACCGAAGTGTTGAAACTGCACCGCGGCATGGGCAAGGCCGAGGCGTTAAAGCGGGCGATAGAAGTGTTGGATGCCGTGCACATTCCCGACGCCGCTAACCGCATAAAACAGTATCCGCACGAATTTTCCGGCGGTATGCGCCAGCGGGTAATGATTGCGATGGCGTTGCTTTGCGAGCCAAAACTGTTGATCGCCGATGAGCCGACGACCGCCCTGGATGTAACCGTACAGGCACAAATTCTTACCCTGCTGAAAGAATTACGTGACGACTTCGGCACGGCCGTTATATTCATTACCCACGACCTCGGCGTAGTGGCCGGAACCTGCGACCGCGTGTTAGTGATGTACGCTGGCCGGGTGATCGAACGCGCGCCGGTCGACCCATTATTCAGCGACCCATGCCATCCCTACACCCACGGCCTGCTCGCCTCGCTGCCAAAAGCCGACGGGCATGACGATAAACTCATCGCTATTCCGGGCAACCCACCGCAGCCAGGTAGCTTGCCACCCGGTTGCGAATTTGCGCCACGCTGCCGCTGGGCTTTCGACCGCTGCTTACAGTCCGCGCCGGCACTTACTAATCGCGCCCCGCACCACGACGCCGCATGCTTTTTGAGCAAGCCGGGAGGCGACGAGTTATGAGCCTGCTGGAAGTACGTGATGTAAAAGTTCAGTTCAAACGCCCTGCCGCCTGGCCCTGGCAACCGGCGAAAATTCTGCAGGCAGTCGATGGCGTAAGCTTCGATTTAGAACCCGGCCAAACACTCGGCGTAGTCGGCGAATCCGGCTGCGGAAAATCAACACTCGCCCGTGCCATTCTGGGCTTAACGCCCACTGCCGGTGGCAGCGTAAAATTTGAAGGACAGGAAATAGTCGGCCGCAGCCGTAAGCAACTGCAGCCATTGCGCGAAGACATGCAGGTTATTTTTCAAGACCCGCTGGCGTCACTAAACCCAAGAATGACCATTGGTGATGTGATTGCCGAACCGCTAAAAACTCACAGTAATCTGAACGCTGACGGGCGTCGCGACAAAGTCAAAAAAGTGATGGATCAAGTCGGCCTCTCCAGCCGCATGATCAATCGCTACCCACACGAATTCTCAGGCGGCCAATGCCAACGTATCGGCATCGCCCGAGCACTGGTGCTGCAACCAAAACTACTAATCTGCGACGAACCGGTGAGCGCGCTCGATGTCTCAATTCAGGCGCAAATCGTTAACCTGCTGGAAGACCTGCAAAAGGAATTCGGCCTGGCACTGATGTTTATCGCCCACGATCTGTCAGTCGTGAGACATATCAGCGACGAAGTACTGGTGATGTATTTAGGCCGCGTAGCCGAACTGGCCGAAGCCCAGAGCCTATACAAAAGCCCACAACACCCCTACACCCAAGCACTCATCCGCTCTGTACCGGAACCTGACCCCGCCGCCGAGCGAGCTAAGCGAGTCGCGCCGCTCACCGGCGACCTACCCTCACCGGTAGACCCGCCCTCCGGCTGTGCCTTCCACAACCGCTGCCCACTGCGGGCAACAAAGCTAGCAGCGGGCGACAACGTCGAGCGCTGTGAAGCTGAACGGCCTCAGCTGCGAGCGATAGATGGCCACCAAACGGCTTGTCATTTCGCGTAGACACTCACCTCAGCTGATTTTTTAGCTTTACTATCAATCTGTTATCAATTTCTATCAATTTGATAATAAGCTTGCGGCGAGTAGCTTTACACGCCTATTATCAATTATTAATAATTTGATAATAGATTGATAACAAAGTGAAATTCCCCCTCCGCCCGCCGCCGTTGCATGAGCTTTTCAATGGCTTAGCACCTGAACGATTTCTACAGGTCGTTAGCAACAGCAAGCTGGATGCACCGGGCAGTTACCCGCATTGGGACAAACTGCGCCACCTACCATTACCGGATGACGTAACTCACGAAGAATGGTGGTTGCATCTGAAATCGGCGCGCAGAGCCACCAGCAAGCCGATTCCGGGCCTGCTGGATACCAGCGGCAAACCGTTCACTTACAGCATGCCCGATTGCGTGCTTGAAGCCATTCACGACATTGACAGCCGCGCCCGTGGCCAGTTAGCCACCCGAGGCGGTGCTGGCTCGCAGGTATCTCCCAGCGAGGACCGTCATCGATACGTTGTTAGCTCGCTAATGGAAGAAGCGATTACCTCCAGT
>CAJQNE010000253.1 GCA_905479545.1 uncultured Gammaproteobacteria bacterium
CCGGAGGGTACATATACCAATGCAGCAACAGTGAAGCATTTTGGTCACTTCGCTCAGCTACGCCCGTTAACCAATCTTAACGATGTGTTTCGGGAAGTAGAGTCCGGTGCAGCACATTGCGGCGTTGTGCCGATAGAAAACTCTACCGAAGGCGTGGTGAATTACACTCTGGATTTAGTAGCCAGGTCTCCGCTGGCTATTTGCGGTGAAATTCGGCTACGGGTGCATCACTGTTTGCTGTCAAAAGCGGAAGACCTCAGCGAAATTGGAATTGTTTACGCTCACGCTCAGGCAATTGCTCAATGTAGAGAGTGGCTGGATGCCAATATGCCCGGAATTCCACGCGCAGCAGTTTCTTCCAATGCTGAAGCCGCACGTCGCGCTGCCGGTGAGCCCCACGCAGCCGCGGTGGCGGGGCGTTCAGCCGGTGAGCTGTATGGCTTGAACGAACTGGGGGCGAACATAGAAGATGAGCCAAATAACACGACGCGTTTTCTGGTGGTGGGTAGTCAGGTAGTACCGAATTCGGGTTTTGACATGACTTCGTTAATGTTAGCGGCGCCTAATAAACCAGGCGCTCTGCATCGTTTAATTGAACCGTTCGCCAAGCACGGCGTCAGCATGACGCGAGTCGAGTCGAGACCTTCGCGGCGTGAAGCCTGGGACTACAATTTTTTTGTCGATATTGAGGGCCATCGCGATGACGAAAAGGTTCAGGCTGCTATGGCGGAAGTCGAAGAGTTTGCTACCTTTTTCCGTATCCTCGGGTCGTATCCGCGGGCCGTTTGGTAGAGCACCATTGGCATGCTTCACGGCCCACATCGCCACAGCCTGACCGCCGTAACGCTAACCTTACAATTTGAGTTTGCCGCTGCGCTCTAAAGATCACTACACCCTATGAATACATCCGACAGCTTTAATCCACTTGCGCTGGCCACCGACGGTGTGCAGCAGCTAAAAGCTTATGCACCCGGTAAGCCGATAGAAGAGTTAGAGCGCGAGCTTGGTATCAGCAATATTATTAAGTTGGCTTCAAACGAAAATCCGATGGGGCCTAGTAACTCGGCGCTCGTGGCGGCCACTGTGGCACAAAAAGGTGTTTGGCTTTACCCTGACGGTAATGCTTGGGGCTTAAAGCAGGCTCTGGCGAAAAAGTTAGGCCGCGACCCGCAGGAAATCGTTATTGGGAATGGCTCTAGTGAAGTGCAGGATATGCTTTGTAGAGTGTTTCTTAAACCTGGCAGCAAGGCGTTGTTTTCAGAACATGCTTTTGCAATGTACCCCATTAGTACCCGGGCGGCGGGTGGTGAGGGTGTGGTGGTTCCAGCAATTGGTTTTGGTCATGATTTGCCTGCAATGGCTGTTGCTGCGAACGCTGATGATGCGGTGCGTTTGGTGTTTATCGCCAACCCGAATAACCCGACAGGGACGTGGTTAACAGAAACTGCCATCCGTACATTTATGGACTCGGTCGCGCAGGACAAAATCGTCGTGCTCGACGAGGCTTATTTCGAATATGTTGATGAAGCTGATTACCCTAACGGTATGACGTTGCTTGACGAATACCCCAATTTGATTGTTACGCGTACATTTTCGAAGGCCTATGGTTTGGCGGGTTTCCGTATCGGCTATGGGGTCTGCCGGCCGGATATTGCTGACCTCATTAACCGCTTGCGCTTGCCGTTTAACGGTAATACCGGCGCTCTGGCAGCTGCGGAAGCAGCATTGGCCGATGAGGAGCACGTTAAGGCCGCGGTTCAGATGAATGCTGAGGCGCTAAAAATGTTGACGTTAGCTTGCGACAAACTTGGTATTAGCTATGTTCCATCCGTGGGTAACTTTTTGCTGATAAATGTGGGTCGCGATGGTCAGTCGGTGTTTTCTGAACTACTGAAGCGAGGCATCATTGTTCGTGCCTTGAGTGGTGATCTGGCCAACTATATTCGTGTCAGCACCGGTCTGCCTGAGCAAAACCAGCGGTTCGTTAAGGCTTTGAGTGAAGTGTTGGCGCTGGAGCCTGCGGTTGCATAGCGATACAGTCGCCGAGGCGCCCATTAAGCGGCTGGCGATATTTGGCGTTGGTCTGATAGGTGGCTCACTGGCACGGGCGTTGCGTGCTGCCGGGGCGGTTGATGAGATTGTGGGCTGCAGCCGAAACGAGGCGCATTTGCAGCTTGCAGTGGAGCTGGGCGTTATCGATCGTTATGAACTTGAGCCGGCAAAAGCGGTGGCTGGTGCTGACATGGTATTTCTTGCTGTGCCGTTGGGTGCTATGCAAGCGACTATGCGGTCGATTAAGCCCGGCTTGTCGGCAGACGCTGTTATTACCGATGGCGGTAGCGCCAAGCGGTCAGTAGTCCGCGACGCCGAGGCTGTATTCGGCGTGGTTCCGCACAGGTTGGTGCCAGGCCATCCGATAGCGGGCCGTGAGAAAACAGGTGTAGAGGCGTCGGATGGTAACTTGTACAAGCGTCGCCGCGTTATTCTTACACCACTTGCTACTACCTCGGATTCGGCTACGGCGCGAGTGCAGTGGATGTGGCAGCAGACCGGTGCCGAAGTCACTCAGATGGACGTTGGTCACCACGATGAGGTGTTGGCGGCGACCAGTCATCTACCGCATATGCTGGCGTACCAGTTAGTTGATACTCTGGCGCAAATGGATGGGCGCCGCGAAATTTTTCGCTACGCGGCCGGTGGTTTTCGTGATTTTACCCGTATAGCCTCCAGCGACCCTGTGATGTGGCGCGATATATGTTTAGCTAATCGCGACGCCTTACTCGAAGTAGTGGATCAATACCAGCAAGATCTAACCACCTTGCGTGACACCGTTGCCAACGGTGACGCTGAAGCGTTAATGACAGTATTTAGTCGCGCCAAAACTGCCCGCGATGCCTTTGTTGATAAGGCTGTGCCGATGGCCACCCAACCCCACCCGGCGGCTGAATAGACTGTCGGTAAGTTGATACTATTATGATTGATAAATTCTTAGCAGCGGCCTGTGGTCCTTTGTCTGGTCGCGTGCGCGTGCCCGGCGATAAGTCGATTTCGCACCGCTCCATTATGTTGGGCTCGCTGGCCGCTGGCGTGACTGAGGTAACCGGCTTTCTTGATGGTGCAGACTGTCTGGCTACCGCTGCAGCGTTTACTGAGATGGGCGTGCGGATTGATCGTCGTTCAGCAACGTCGTTAAAAATTCACGGCGTCGGTTTACACGGCCTGCAAGCGCCGACTAAAAATCTGGATATTGGTAACTCTGGTACCTCAATTCGACTGATGTCGGGGTTGTTGGCCGGGCAGCAGTTTTCTTCCACACTGGTGGGTGATGCTTCGCTGAGTAAGCGGCCGATGAACCGTGTGGTTGACCCGCTGCGACTAATGGGCGCTGATATCCAAACTGCCGAAGGTGGTCGCACCCCTTTGAGAATTACCCCTGTTGAGCAACTAAATGGTATCGACTACACGTTGCCAATGGCGAGTGCTCAGGTTAAATCCTGCGTGGTGCTTGCTGGTCTTTACGCAAATTCTACTGTGACGGTAACGGAGCCGGCTCCGACTCGTGACCATAGCGAGCGTATGTTGCGCGGCTTTGGCGCTGAAGTGCTTACAGAGGATTTAGGCGCGGGCAGGGCACGCATTACCATCGAACCAGAACAAGAGCTGCATGCGATGGCAGTCGATGTGCCAGCAGACATTTCTTCGGCAGCGTTTTTTATGGTGGCTGCCAGCATCATTCCGGACTCCGATATTGTGCTGGAGCATGTTGGCATTAACCCGACCCGCACTGGCGTTATTGATATTTTGCGGCTAATGGGCGCGGATATTGAATTGCAGCACCTACGCGAAGTGGGTGGTGAACCAGTTGCTGATATTCGGATTCGTCACGCAGAGCTAAAGGGTATTCATATTCCTGAAGAATTAGTGCCGCTGGCGATTGATGAGTTTCCAGTGCTGTTTATTGCTGCGACAGCAGCTGTTGGCGAAACCGTATTGACTGGTGCTGAAGAGTTGCGGGTTAAAGAGAGTGATCGAATTCAGGTAATGGCGGATGGCTTAGCTACGCTGGGCATTGATGCCAAAGCAACGCCGGATGGCATCGTAATTCAGCCTGGCCAAATCACCACGGGTGACGTGCATGCGCAGGGTGATCATCGCATCGCTATGGCATTTACGGTAGCGGCGGCGCTGGCGAGCGGTGAAGTGCTGATTCACGACTGTCGCCATGTAGCGACCTCGTTTCCGGCATTTCTCGAGCAAGCCCAGCAATTGGGCCTGAACGTTAAGGCGGCGCATTAATGAGCAAAAGTGATATTCAAACTACTCCGCCTGTACTAACTATTGATGGTCCAAGCGGTTCTGGCAAAGGCACGGTTTCGCGACTGTTGGCCAATGAGCTGGGCTGGCATTATTTAGATAGCGGTGCGCTTTACCGAATTACTGCACTGGCAGCCCAAGCCGCTGAAATACCGTTTGACTATGCTGAAACAGTAGCGGATTACGCACTTACGCTCGATATCGAATTCACCAGCGATGAGCAGGGCCGGGAGCAGATTCTGGTCAATGGCGAAGATATAGCCAGTCAGGTGCGATTAGAAACGACGGGGGAACTTGCTTCACAGATAGCGGCATTGCCGGCAGTTCGGGAGGCGCTATTTCAGGTGCAGAGAAAATTCGCTGAGCAACCGGGTTTAGTTGCTGATGGTCGCGATATGGGCACTATTATTTTCCCTGATGCCCGGTGCAAGATTTTCCTCGATGCCAGCGCTTCTGAACGGGCGGATAGGCGCTATAAGCAGTTGAAGGAAAAGGGGGTTAGTGTTAGTCTCGCGCGCCTTCGCGAAGAGATAGAAGCTCGTGACGCCCGTGACCGTGGTCGCGAAATCGCGCCGTTAGTGCCCGCAGATGACGCGCTGGTGCTAGATAGCACGGCAATGGGTATTGATGAAGTAGTAGATCGGATTCGTCAGCGCTTGCGTAGCGAGTCGCTTATATAACGCGCAGCAGGGCTATTAAAGCGGCGTTTGTTTGTGGTTACTAAAAATTTAATTGAAGCCAAACGGATTTGGCTTCATTGTTACTAACCCCTCCGTATCAGGATGATCGGCTGGGAATGCACTAAGACGGAAGTTAGCTTCCGAGGTTTATATTTACATGAGCGAAAGTTTTGCCGAGTTATTTGAGGAAAGCCTCCAAACTCAATCCATGGAGCCAGGCTCCATCGTTATTGGTACCGTTGTTGATATTCGCAATGACGTAGTTATCGTTAACGCAGGTTTGAAGTCGGAAGGCGTTATTCCTGCTGAACAGTTCGTGAACGAAGATGGCGAGATGAATGTCGCTATCGGTGATCACGTAGAAGTGGCACTTGAGTCACTAGAAGACGGTTTCGGCGAAACCCGTCTGTCACGTGAAAAAGCCATTCGTGCTCGCAGCTGGATCCGTCTGGGTCAGGCACATGAGAACGAAGAGACTGTTATTGGTGTTATCACCGGTAAGGTTAAAGGCGGTTACACCGTTGATGTAGAAAACCTCCGTGCATTCCTGCCGGGTTCATTGGTTGATGTACGCCCTGTACGTGACCCTTCATACCTGGAAGGTAAGGACCTTGAGTTTAAGGTCATTAAAATTGACGAAAAACGTAAC
>CAJQNE010000254.1 GCA_905479545.1 uncultured Gammaproteobacteria bacterium
ATTGGTGCTGTGGATGTCGGCTCAGTTTCAGTTTATTGATTTGCCAGACCGATTTTGTACGGGTTCATCGATTATGCCGCAGAAGAAAAACCCGGATGTTCCTGAACTGGTTCGCGGTAAAACCGGACGCGCCAATGGCAACTTGATATCCCTACTGACGTTAATGAAGGGCCAACCGTTGGCCTACAACAAAGATAATCAGGAAGACAAAGAGCCGTTGTTTGATGCAGTTGATACCGCATTGGGTTGTAGCCGGGCCTTTGCTGACATGATTCCGGCCATTGAGCCAAAGCGTGAAAACTGTCGCAATGCGGCATTGGCTGGTTTTTCGACTGCGACCGACTTAGCCGATTATTTGGTCCGTCAGGGTGTGGCGTTCCGTGATGCTCATGAAATCGTCGGCAATGCCGTCGCGCTGGGCGTACAGAAAAGCTGTGATTTGGCAGAGCTATCGCTCGAAGAGCTTCAACAATTCAGCGACGCAATCAAAGCCGATGTGTTTGACGTGCTGACGCTGGAAGGCTCTGTGGCTGCTCGCGATCATATTGGTGGTACGGCACCGAATCAGGTTAAGGCTGCGGTTGCACGGGAACGTAAGCGGGCCGCGAAAAACTAAAAAACTGAGGCTATTGATTAGCTGTCGACTTGGCAGTTTTGATAAAGCGCGTTTAGCCTTTTGTCAGCGCTAAGCAGCTTTGCGTTTGGGTGCTGCTTGCAGCACTGCAAATAAAGACAATCGTAAACCGGATGGTTGGTTTTGCTCGCCATTACCAGCGCTGCGGGAAGCAGGTCGATATCCTGTTCCCACAAGCTAACTAGCGCTAAGGCGTCACTGAGATGGTCAACCGCTTCGGTGGCGCTTAAATGCCCCGCCTTAACGTATTTCCACAGAGTGTTAGCTACCTCGGCAGTAAATTGGCTTGGTGCTATTACATCGACCGCCTCTGCTAATAGAGCAATCCAGTTGCGATGGTCGGCAGGTGAAAGCACCACGCGAGTGGCGGCTGACGCATCGAGCACCAACGGCGTGTCGATGGTCACCACTTAGCGATCACGATCCACTTGTAACAAAGTTTCTGGTTCCAGCCCCGGCAAAAAACCAAAGCGGCGCTCGCTGTTTTTGAGCATTTCCAACACTTCGGGTTGGCGACGACGACGACGCATGGCCTGCGCTTCGCGGAGCTCTACAATCGCCTGTTGGGTAAGGCTGCGATTCTCGCGGCGAGCATCAGCAGAAAGAGCTTGGTAAACCCCTGCGGGGAGGTCGCGTATTTGTAAATTTGGCATGGGTGAACCCTTTCTTTACATTAGCGCATGCATTTTGCATGCAAAATGTCGAGAATGCAATTTCAGTGCTTTCCACCAGTACTTTTAAGATTAGTCCCTTGGCGTAAATTTTCGCTTTTTCAATCTGTACATCGCCGAATAATCTTCATCGCCAAAACCGTCAGCCATTAACGCTTCATAGTCTGTCAGTGTTGCCTCAATACTGAGCAGGCTGGTGCCGAGTTGCGCGGCCATGCGCTGGCAGATTTTTAGGTCTTTATGGTGCAGCGCGACTTTAAAACCGACTGGGAATTCGCCCTGCACCATGCTCGGGCCGCGGTAGGATAAGAACCAGCTCGCTGAGGCACCACTGCCCACTACGTCGATCACTTTTTCCATCGGCAGGTTCATGGCTTCAGCAAACGCTAAGCCGTCAGTTACCGCTTGCGCCACTCCGGCACCGATAATCTGGTTCACCGCTTTAGTTGCCTGGCCGTTTCCGACTTCGCCAATATGCACCACCCGGGCACTCATTGCTTCGAGCGCGGGCATGGCTTTATCTAGGTGCGCAACATCACCACCTGCCATGACGGCCAGATTGCCATTGTCAGCGCCTTCACTGCCGCCCGATACCGGTGCGTCTACAAAACCTACGCCTAGGTTGGCAAATTTGGCGGCCGCTGTTTGTGCCGTCGCAATACCGACCGTTGAACAGTCGACGACCACCGCTCCTGATTTCAGTCCGGGCGTCAGTTCAGAAATCATCTGCAGCACGTCTTCATCCTCAGACACGCAGATAATTATTACCTCACAGAGCGCCGCCAGGTCGGCGGGAGTGCTGGCTTTAACGCAGCCTGTCTCTTCGGCGACCATTGCAGATTTAGCCGCTGTGCGATTCCAAACCGCCGTTAGCAAGCCCGCTTTGTGCAGGTTGCGGGACATGCCAAGACCCATTGAGCCAAGCCCAACGAAACCGACTTTAAGTAAGTTGCTATTCGACATGCGCGCCTTCGTCAACGGTGAAATAGGTGTGCGCGGATAGGCCCGCGGCGAGTTCGGCGTAGTGCTGCTCAGCTAACGCGCCATTGTGTTTGGCCAGTAGCTTTTGATAACGGTCGCGTAAAGCATCCGGCGAGCAATGGACATAGCGCAGAAGCTCGTCGGCACTGTCGCCCGGTTCGGTGTGCATTATCTCAAAACCGCCGTCACTCAGCTCTACGTCCAGTGCGTGGGTATCACCGAACAAGTTGTGAATGTCGCCGATTATTTCCTGATACGCGCCCACCAGAAAAATGCCTAAATAGTAACGCTCACCATCATCAATCGTATGCACTGGTAGTGTGTTTTGTAACTCACCATTGGCAGCAAAGCGGTCGATGCGACCGTCGGAGTCGCAGGTTAAATCCTGCAGAACTGCATTGCGACCGGGTGCTTCGTCCAGGCGCTGAATCGGCAATATCGGAAATATTTGTTTAATTGCCCAAATATCCGGCAGCGACTGAAAAACCGATAGGTTGATGAATAACTTGTCTGCCAGTTTTTCCTGTAGCTGTTGCAGCAACTCGGCATTGGTTGATTGCACTAGCAGCGCTTGTAACACCGCTATATACAAGCGCTCAGCCTGCGCTCGCTGTTGCAGCGTCAGCTGTCCGGCCGCGAACTGTTGTTGAGCTTCCCGCACGCCTTGCATGGCATCGTGGAAACGCTCTGTCGCTGCGCCGTTACTATTCAGGCTTTGCCATAGTTCCAGCAGCATGGTGGGTGCATCAGCCGCGGGTTCGCGAACTTCGTTGTCCGGCGCGCGTTCCACTTCTACCACGTCGGTTATCAGCACGGCGTGATGGGCGGTCATCGCCCTACCGGCTTCGGTAATGATATTAGGAGCGGGCAAGCCGGCGTTGGCACAGGCGGCTTGTAGGCTATTCACCAGCGCGCTGGCGTAATCCTCGACGTTGTAGTTCATCGAGCAGTAGCTGCGCGAGCGGGTGCCTTCGTAATCGATTGCTAAGCCGCCGCCGGTATCGACGGTATCAATGACAACGCCGAGCTCGGCTAAGCCAACCAGTACCCGCGTCGCTTCACTAAGCCCAGCGCGAACGTCACGTAAATTAGCGAGCTGCGAGCCCAGGTGGAAATGCAGCATTTGCAGCGCAGCCAGTTGCTTGGCTGCGCGGAGCTTCTCTACCGCAATGAGCAGTTCGTTAACCGTGAGGCCGAACTTGGACTTTTCGCCGCCGGTGTTCTGCCAGTTGCCACTACCTTCGGTAGCAAGTCGGATGCGCACGCCAAGACGCGGCTGCAAATTGAGTGCCGCCGCTTCCTGCAATACCAGGTCAAGCTCGCTGGGCTGTTCAACCACGATATAAACGCGATAGCCCAATTGTTGGCCGATAAGCGCGAGGCGAATGTACTGCCGGTCTTTGTAGCCATTACAGACAATAGTGGCGTTATCGCTAGCCAGGCCAAGCACTGCTAACAACTCTGGTTTAGAGCCGGCTTCTAAACCCGTGCGGGGGTGGGCGGCGAGCGTTTCGACGACCGTACCTTGCTGATTGACCTTGATAGGGTAGACCGGCGTGTATTCGCCTTGGTAACCACTACGGGAAATGGCTTGGTCGAACGCGCTACACAGCCGGTCAACCCGGTTGTTAAGAATAGCGGGGAAGCGCAGCAGCAGCGGGGTGTTGAGTTTGTCGTGGCGGGCTGCCTTTACAATATCACTCAGTGGCACGGGGGCGTCGTTGGTACCGGCTTTTACCGCTAGCTTGCCCTGCTCAATACTATAGTAGTGGTCACTCCAATAGGGCAGGTTGTAGGTCGCGTTGGCTTCGTCGGTGGTCCAGCTCACACCATTGCTTCCAGTCGTTGTTTCGCCAGCGCACATATTTTCCGCTGTTCATCGGCGGTTGCCAGGCTCCAACAGCCAATTTCATTGCGGGTACGGCCGCAGCCTAAACACAGCTGCGCGTCGTCGAGCACACAGATGCTTACGCAGGGTGATTTCACTTCGGGCTCGGCATTAAATGCGGTTTCGCTGGTCATTTAAAAGAATAGCTCCGCCAATTTTTGGCCGGGATGCTTAGCTCGCATAAACGCCTCACCCACTAAAAAAGCATTAACGCCGTGATCGCGCATTAGCTGCACATCGTCGCGGCTATGAATGCCGCTTTCAGTAATAACCAGGCTGCCTTCACGAATTAGCGGTAGCAGCTCAATAGTGGTGTTAAGCGAAGTTTCGAAATTCCGCAAGTTGCGGTTGTTGATGCCAAACAATTCAGGTTTCAGCAGCTTCGCTCGCTCAACTTCGGCCTCGTCGTGCGTTTCTACTAGTACGTCTAAGCCTACTTCTGCGGCATGGCCATACAGGTCACCCAGCTGCATATCAGAGAGCGCGCCGACAATCAGCAATATCGCATCGGCGCCCAGTACCCGTGCTTCGTCAATTTGATAGCTATCAACAGTGAAGTCTTTACGCAGCGTCGGCAGGCTGCAGGCTGCGCGGGCTTGTTGCAGGTATTCGTCGCTGCCCTGAAAAAAGTCGACATCGGTGAGCACCGACAAGCAGCTCGCGCCGCCTTCTTCGTAGCTCGCGGCGATTTCTGCCGGATTAAAGTTTTCCCGAATAAGGCCTTTGCTCGGCGAAGCTTTCTTTACCTCGGCAATAACACCAGGCTTGCCGGCGCGAATGGCGGTGCGCAGCGCTTCGGCAAAGCCACGGGTAGGGGCTAAGTCGCGAGCCTGAGCGGCCAATTCATTTGCTGCAATCACGGTTTTTCGTTGCTGACTTCCTCTGCTTTGCGGGCCAGGATTTTAACCAACGCATCGGGAATACCGGCGACCAGATTCTGTTCAATATCGCTCATGCGGCGGCCTCATTTTTCGCTGTTTCACTAGCCAGCTTGGCGGATAGCTTTATCAGTTCTTTGAGTTTGCTGGCGGCTTTGCCGTCTGTCAGCTGCGACCGGGCCTGCTCAACGCCTGCCGCTAGTGTATCGGTTAAACCCGCTACATAAATCGCTGCGCCGGCGTTGAGGGCGATCATGTCAGCTGCGGCACCGGTATTACCTTCGAAGGCCATGTTAATGAGGGAGAGGCTTTCGTCGGCGCTATCGACCTGCACAGCACTAAGCTTGCCGCGGGCGACATCAAATTGTTCAGGCTTGATGGTGTACTCGGTAATTTCGCCGTCTTTGAGCTCCGCCACGGTTGTTTCAGCAGCAATGGAAATTTCGTCAAGCCCATCACTGGAATGCACCACCATCACGTGGCGGCTGCCCAGTTCCCGCAGCACTGCGGCCAGCGTGCCGCATAGTGACTTATCAAAAACACCCAGCACCTGATTCGGTGCGCCTGCCGGGTTAGTCAGCGGGCCGAGGACATTAAAAATGGTCCGCACGGCCATTTCGCGGCGCGGGCCGATGGCGTGCTTCATTGCCGAGTGGTGTTTCGGCGCAAACATAAAGCCCACGCCGATTTTTTCGATGCAGAGGGCAACTTGCTGCGGGGTTAAGTCCAGGTCAACGCCTGCGGCCTCAAGCAAATCCGCACTGCCACTTTTACTGGTGATAGAACGGTTGCCATGTTTAGCGACGCGGCCGCCAGCTGCTGCAACGACTAACGCGCAGGCGGTTGAAACATTGAATACGCCTTTACCATCGCCACCGGTGCCGCAGGTATCCACCAAGTGCTCCTGACTGACTTCCACTCTGGCTGCCAATTCGCGCATAACGCCAGCGGCAGCGGCAATTTCCGCCACAGTTTCGCCTTTCATTCGTAGGCCGACAAGAAAGCCGCCTACCTGTGCGGGTGTGGCTTCGCCCGTCATAATTTGCCGCATGGTTGCCTGCATTTCGGCGGCGCTCAAATCGGTTCTTTCCAGCACTTTGGCCAGCGAATCCTGAATCGGGGTTTTAGTATTCTCAGTCATAGTAGTTTGTTGGCCGTTTTATCCGAGACGAGTTGCGGTTTTTACAATCCGCGAATTGGTGGCTAGGTCGTGCCAGGTGCGACGGTCGGCGTTGGTATACATCCACAAAAAGCCGAGCCCTGCCGCGAGTAGCGATAATAACGCTACAAAAAATCGTAATATTGATGCGCCCCAACTTAGTCGACCGCCCTGCATGGTTTCGACCCGCAATTTCCAGGTCTGTAAGCCCAGCGTGCGACCGGTTTTGTGCCAGAAGCCCGCGTAAAAGCCCACGGCTATGGCCACAATGTAAAGCTGCATACCAATCCGAAGTGCAGGGTTGCGAACTTCCATTGGTACACCTTCTTCCATATTACCCAGCTGGCCGGTTACTGCTAAAAACAGCAGTATGGCGAACAGCAGTATGCCGGTTAGTAGCAGCACGTCGTAGGTCATAACGCCCAGTCGACGAAGGAGGCTGCAGCTTTCGGGAGAGGCTTTTGCAAACACTAAAATATTACTCAATAAAACGCGATAGGCGCACAGGGTGCGGTGGTCATAATGGGGAGTCGGCATTAACAGGTGGGTTAAGAACGATTCGACGTACCGTTAGTAGCCGTTTGCAGTGCTACTATACCGTTTTGGCGTGGTGGCAAGAACCAGTTCACACCGCGCAATAATTAGCTGGCCTGCAGACGTGGCTTCCGAATCATTATGGAAGCGGCACTGAAGTGGCCCCGAAGTAGAAAACAAAAGTATGAGCGACGTTCGCCGACTAATAGGCCGCATATTCAACCCTAAGCGCGAGCCTGAAGCAGACAAGCCTGCGCCGGTAAAGAAATCCGCAGTGGTGGAGAAGTCGGCACAAAAGCCGCCGCAACAGTCAGCGCAGAAATCAGCGTCTGATGATAAACCGGTTGCTAATGACAAGGTCGCCAAGCGCCGCCGCAAAAAAACCGAAGCCCGTGAGCCCGAGGGGCTGCAAGCGACCGTTTACCACAAGGCTGACCACGGGATTAACCGCTCTTATATGTCGCGGAACGCGATTCGAGTGGTAGAAGGTTTGCAGGATGCCGGTTACGAAGCCTTTGTGGTCGGCGGCTGTGTGCGCGACGCGTTAATGGGTTTGCGCCCTAAAGACTTTGACGTAGCGACGTCTGCCACGCCCGAGCAGGCTCGTTCGCTATTCCGGAATAGCCGGATTATTGGCCGCCGCTTTAAGCTGGTACACGTAGTGTATGGTCGTGAGATTATCGAAACCGCTACCTTCCGGGCGCCTTCCGGTAGCGACGATGATGATCACCACACCGATGGCGCGGGTCGCGTATTGCGCGATAACGTTTACGGCACGTTGGCGGACGATGCGGTGCGACGTGATTTCACTTGTAACGCGCTGTATTACGACCCGCGAACCGAAACCGTTCATGATTTTGTTGGTGGCATGAATGACCTGAACAGCCGGTTGATCCGGATGATCGGAGATCCACCGACTCGTTTCCGCGAAGACCCGGTGAGGATGCTGCGGGCTGTGCGCTTTGCTGAAAAGTTGGATTGCGATATTGAAGCTAGCTCGGTGGCTTCAATTCACGAGCTCGCTCCGTTGCTGAGCGACATTCCCGCGGCGCGGCTATTCGATGAAATTCTGAAGCTGCTGCAAACCGGCCTTGCCGTTGATACCTACAATGCGCTGAAGCATTTTGGTCTGTTCACGCCGCTGTTCCCGTTTTCCGCGCCTCTTTTGCAAGATGAAAACAGTTCGGATAGCCGCTTGGTGCTGAAGGCATTGAGCAACACCGACGCCCGCATTCATCAGGGTAAAACGGTAACGCCGGCATTTTTGTTTGCCGCGCTGTTGTGGCCGGCAGTACGCAGCCGTTTTGAACAATCTAAAGCCAGCGGTACGCCCGCAGTTCCTGCGCTTTCGCAGGCGGCAGGCAGTGTAACCAGCGATCAGGCGCAGCATATTTCTATACCCAAGCGTTTTAGCTTACCGATGCGCGATATCTGGAATTTGCAGTTGCGCTTCGATCAGCGCCGTGGACAACGGCCATTGCGGTTGTTAGAGCACCCTAAATTCCGCGCGGCTTACGATTTCATGCTGCTTCGGGTTCACGTTGGCGAAGCGGAGGAAGAGCTCGCCAAGTGGTGGACTGATATTCAGGAAGAGGACGAGGCAACACGCGAAGAGCGGGTTAAGAACGGCCCGGCGGGTCCTGCGGGTTCGGGTGGGGCTAATGCAGGTCGTCGTAAGCGAAAGCCACGGCGGCGTAAGCCGGCGGGTGGCAATAGCGGCAGTGATGCGCCGG
>CAJQNE010000255.1 GCA_905479545.1 uncultured Gammaproteobacteria bacterium
GCCCGCAGCAGCTCACGCATAGAGGTCAGACAATCCTCCACCAACACCATTCCCAACTCTTCCATATCGTGAAAGTGCCGGTAAAAGGCGGTGGGTACCACACCTACTTCACGGGTCACTTCTCGCAAGCTCAGGCCGTCGAAACTCTTGTCACGCGCCAATAGTTCTAGTGTGGCTTGCATGATGGCCTGCCGCGTATCCGCACCACGACTTTCGCCTTTGCGCGCTCTTGAACGTCTGGGAGCCTTAGGTTTCTTGATTTTCGGTTCGGCCATTTTTACCACGTTTGTGAACAGTTGTACTGCTAACTGTAGCGCTGATGCGGCTTTCAGGCTAGCGGCAATCTTGTCGGCTGTAAAATAACCGATTTTTAATGTGTACAAGTGTTGACAACAACTGTTCACAATGAAAAACTGCACGGCATGTGAACAGTCATTCACTTTAAAGCACAGCAGTAAGACTGTTCGGTCGTAAAGAGATCACATCGCCGGAGGGCAAAACGTGACCAACACCAACCTAACAACTCAAGCTAACCCCAAGACCAACCCTAATAGCCAATTACAGGGCTGGCGCAAATTCGCTGGCAACGAGCTGCTGGAACGCCTCGCTACGCCACACGGCGTAAGTCAGTATTTAGAGAACATTAACCCGCTGTGGTCGTTAACCGATATCCGCGCCAAAGTAGTCGCGCGCCAACAGGAAACGGCTGATGCCACCACGCTGGTATTAAAGACCAATGGCAACTGGCGCGGTTTTACTGCCGGCCAATTTGTCACGCTGTCAGTAGAAATTAATGGCCGTCAGGTGAGTCGCTGCTATTCAATTAGCTCGGCCGAATCTGACGAGCGCGTTCGCATCACCGTGCGACGTAAGCAAGGTGGTGAGGTTTCTAACTTTATTGCCGACCACGTAGAGATTGGCGATGTAGTGTCGTTATCGCCTGCTGCCGGCGAGTTTGTACTACCGACTACAGATAAGCCGCTGCTGATGATTGCCGGTGGCTCTGGCATTACGCCGATTATGTCGATGCTGCGCAGCTTGGATTGGGCGGCGAGCAAGCAGCCGGTGACGCTGATGTATTACGCTCGCGAAACTGCGACTGCGATTTTTCAGCCTGAGCTGGAGCAGCTTGCTGACAAACAGGGTCGCTTTGTATTACGCATGGTAAATACCGCTGAGCAAGGCCGGTATAGCAACAAGCAACTCGATAAGCTGGTTGAAGACGCAGCAAACTACCAAACCTTACTCTGCGGCCCTGCCAGCCTAATGGCAGCGGTTGAAGCCGATTATGAGCAACGCGGCCTGAGCGATCAGCTGCTGCTGGAACGCTTTACGCTGCCCGAGCCACGTATTCCGGAAAACCCCGATGTTGTGAGTGGCGACGTGATGTTCAGCCATAGCGAACGCTATGTCGCAAACAGTGGCGAGAACCTGCTGGAGCAAGCCGAGGCGGCTGGCCTGCAACCGGAGTTCGGTTGCCGTCGCGGTATTTGTCACCGCTGCACCTGCACCAAAAGCAGCGGCACGGTTCGCGACGCGATCACCGGCGAACTGTCGGCCACGCCAAACGAAGCGATTCGTCTTTGCGTGTCAGTGCCAGTTGGCGACGTGACATTAGATATCTAAATAGAAATCTACATAGACATCTGAATTCGATTCAACCCTATTTTATCGAGCGGGCACCGCCCGCTCTGGAGAAAACCCATGAATGCACAAACCGACTTTACCCTTACGAATAACAAAGCCAATAACAAGCCTATCGGCAACGCACATATTCTAAGCAGCGAGACCGTGCTCAGCCCGGACGCGATGGCTGAAAAATACGGCATGACGGCCGCAGCGCTGGAAGAATTCGGCACCAAGATGGACGCCATTCGCGATAAGCACCTGGCGGACCGCGGTGATCGCGATACGAGCTACATCCGCAAACTAATCCGCGTGCAGCGCGGCCTGGAAGTGGCCGGACGTGGACTGCTGTATGCCAGCATTCCGGCACTGCTTGTGCCACCGCTAGCTATTCCGGTATGGGCTGCAGGCGTCGCCTCGCTTGGCTTGGCTAAAATTCTTGACAATATGGAAATTGGCCACAATATTATGCACGGCCAATACGACTGGACGGGCGACCCGGCGCTGAATAGCAAAACCTTCGAGTGGGACGCTGCCTCGCCTTCGGCCAACTGGCGGAACTCGCACAACTACGAACACCACACTTACACCAACATCGTCGGTAAAGACCGCGACGTTGGCTACGGCACGATGCGTATGAGCGACGCCCAGCCATGGCACCCCGTTTATCTTGGCAACCCACTCTATGCGACATTACTGGCGCTTAACTTCGACGCCGGCGTGTCGTTACACGACCTTGAAATCGAACGAATTCGCAGTGGCGAACTTACCTGGAAAGAGCAGCTTCCGGTGTTAAAACGCATCGGCCAAAAAGCGGTTAAGCAATACGGTAAAGATTATTTATTCTTCCCGGCGCTAGCCGGCCCGTTCTTCCTACCAATTTTGCTCGGCAATCTCGTCGCTAACGGTATGCGTAACCTCTGGGCATTCACCATTATCTTCTGTGGACACTTTCCCGATGGCGTCGAGCAATTCACTAATGAAGCTGCCGACAACGAAACTCGCGGCCAGTGGTACTTCCGTCAGCTACTGGGTTCAGCGAACTTAGAGGGCGGCAAGCTGTTTCATATTATGAGCGGCAACCTCAGCCACCAGATTGAGCACCACTTGTTCCCGGATGTGCCTGCGCATCGCTACGCTGAAATGGCGGTTGAAGTACAAGCCGAATGCAAAAAGCACGGTCTGCCCTACAACACCGGTCCGCTACATAAGCAATTTGCTACAGTGGTAGGCCGTATCTGCCGGTTGGCTTTGCCCAATCGCAAAGGTGATAAACCTAACAACGAGAGTGCTGGCAATACACTCGCTGCCGCCTAATTACTGCAGCTTAATCATTAATACCAAGAGCGACTTATGACGGAAGAAAACCAGCAATCTATGAGCGCCGCCATAGCCCGGGCAAACGACGATGCACCGTCCGGTAGCATGGGCACGGAAACTCTGGCCCGCACGCTGGCGCTAATGCAGCTCGCCGCCGACCTCGGCTTTACCATTACCGACGTGGTTGAAGGCATGCATAGCAATATCGGCCGCCATCCGTTGCCCCTGAGCAAGCTAAAAACAGCAAAAACCAAGGGTATTACGGGTCTGGTTTATGGCGCAGTGGGCGGTAGTTTTAACGCTATTGCCAAAGGTCTGGGGTCCGCCAGCCGGGCCATCGCCGGGGATGCGCTGGCAGATACGGCTGGTAATAATGAGCCTGGCTGGGTTAAGTTCCGTAGCGCCTTGAACGGTGTTTGTGGTGACGCGCTGGAAGAACAGCAAAACCCACTGGCACTGCCTATGTCATTAAAGCAGGAAGTGGGCGACGGCGATTCACTGCTGCTGTTCGTCCACGGCCTGTGTATGAGTGAATTGGGCTGGCGCGGTGAAGCTTATGAGCAGTTCATCGATAAATGGCAGGGCAACGGCGGCAGCACTGCCGCCCTACGCTATAACTCGGGTCGACATATTTCCGAAAACGGTGCCGACTTTGATAAATTGCTTGAGCAGCTGGTTGTTGACCGCAAGCTAAAGCGAATAGTGGTTATAGGCCACAGCATGGGTGGTTTGCTAACCCGTAGCGCACTGAATTTCGCAGAAGAAAACGGCCACACATGGCCAGAAACACTTAGCCACATGGTGCTATTGGGTAGCCCGCATAACGGCGCGCCGATGGAGCGAGCCGGCAATATGGCTAACTCGCTGCTCACCATGTCGCCGTACTCCGCAGCTCTGGCTGGCCTTGGCAATAT
>CAJQNE010000256.1 GCA_905479545.1 uncultured Gammaproteobacteria bacterium
CACGGTTATATTTTCGGCAAAATTTTTACCGACTGTGACCGCGACCGGGTTCAAGGTGTTGAAGAGCCTGGCATTCCGGGTGTGCGCATTTACCTTGAAGACGGTAGCTATGTAGTGACCGACGCTGAGGGTAAATATAATTTCTACGGTATTTCCCCAGGCCTGCACGTGCTTAAGCTCGACAGAACCACGCTGCCACACGGCTCAAACATGCTGACCCTCGATAACCGCATGGCGGGCGATGCCCATAGCCGGTTTGTTGATCTGAAGCGGCATGAATTCCACAAAGCGAATTTCGCCGAAGGCCGCTGTTCAGATCGGGTTAAAAACGAAGTCGATCGTCGCCGTGCCGAAGGTGAAGTGTTCGCTGGCGAGTTACAAAATGCGATTGAGCAAACCTTTACGGTTGATTCACGTCGGCCCAGCAATATTGACCCGCGCCGCCTGCCATCCAGTAGTGCTGACGATTCACGGGTGCCGAACTATCAGCCGGTCGCAGAGGGCGCGCCGTTATCAGGTGACGTATTGCGGTCTGAAATTGATGTACTGCCCGGTGATATTGCTGCCCCGTTCGAATCCAGCCGGGCACCTATTACCCCGGTTCGTGAAACCAATGCAGACCCCGCTCAAGCCGTTGAAGCGGCGAATGCCGAAGTTCGCTCTTCAGCGCCGGCCAAGCCTGCCGAAATAGATTTTGCTTCATTGGATAACAAAACCGGCTTTATTGGCTTGCAGAATGGCCAGGTAATGCCAACACCGCGCATCACGGTGCGTGCCAAAGGTAATTCTGACGGTAAGCTGGCGTTAAGCCTGAATGGTGAGCCGGTTAGCGATAAAAAAGTCGGCCTGCGTAAGCGTGACGATAGCCGCAAACTGCTGCTGCAGGAATGGGTGAGCCTCACGCTAGAGCCAGGCCCTAACGAGTTGACGCTTAGCTTGGTAGACCCCTTTGGAAACCTGCGGAACCCACAAACGGTAACCGTAATGGCGCCCGGCAAGTTGGCAAAAATACTGGTTAACGTCAAAGACGATGGCGTACCGGCTGACGGCAATACCGTCGCAACCGTAGAGGTTCTGCTGCACGATAAAGACGGCGTACCGGTAACCACTGCTATTCCGCTAACTATTGAAACCGACCGTGGCCGCTGGCTTGAAGAAGATGCTCAGCCGCGTGAGCCGGGTGTGCAGGTAATTATTCGTGGTGGTCGTGCAGAGCTGAAAATGGCCGCGCCGGTGGAAGCCGGCGACTCAAAAATTCGTATTACGTCGGGTATTCATACTGGCCATGCCGAACTGGCCTTCCTGCCGCCGCTGCGTGAAATGCTGGTGGTGGGTTTAATTGAGGGCGAATTCGGTCGCCGTAGCAGTGGTGCCCGCGACTTAAGCTTTGAACGTGACCTGGAGAATTTCTCTGATACCAGCGATACCAAAAGAACGGGCGCCCGCAGTGCGGTGTTCGCTAAAGGCCGGGTTGGTAAAGAAACCTTGCTAACGTTGTCTTACGACTCAGAAAAAGACAAAGACTTCCGGCTGTTCCGTGACATTCGCCCCGATGAGTTCTATCCGGTTTATGGTGATGCCGCTGAGCGTGGCTTTGAGGCGCGTTCAACCTCTAAGTTGTTCCTGCGTCTGGATCGACGTCAGTCGTACCTGCAGTACGGTGACTTTAACTCAGCACAGCGTAGCCAAGCGGTTTCACTGGGACGCTTTAATCGCAGCCTTACCGGTGTGGTGCATCACTTTGAGCGTGGCCGGGCGGAAGTGAATACCTTCATTAGCCGTGGCAATAGCACCCAGCAGGTTGTGCAAATTCGTGGCCGGGGTGTTTCTGGCCCCTATCAAATTGGTAATAACGACGTCGAAGAAAACAGCGAGCGAATTGAGTTGGTAACGCTCGACCGTGAAGCGCTGCAAGCACGTGGGATAGCGACTGAAGAAGATATTGAAGAAAGCCGCGGCTTTGGTACCTCGATAGAGCTAAACAGCGTTACGCTGAACCGCTTTACGGACTATATCGTTGACTACGACACGGGCGAAATTATCTTCCGTGAACCGGTGAGCTCACTCGATTCCAACCTCAACCCGGTGGTTATCCGAATTACCTTTGAACAAGAAGGTGGTGGCGAACGTTTCTGGGTAGGTGGTGTGAATGCACAGCTGAAGCTTACTGATAGTTTTGAAGTGGGTGGTGGTTACGCCCGTGACGAAAATCCTGATGGCGAATATCAAATTGCCAGTGCGAATGCGACGCTGCGATTCAATGAGCGTACTCAGCTTACGACAGAGTACGCCCGCAGCGAATCAGAACGCGAAACGCAAACTACTGGCGACGTGGCCGAAGGCGATGCCTACCGGGTTGAGCTTGAGCACCGTGGTGAGAACCTGCAGGGCCGGGTGTACTTTGCCAACACCGACGAAGAGTTTGATAACCCGAATGCCGGTTTTGGTCAGGGCCGTCGTGAGATGGGCGCACGCCTTAGCTTGGCGATTGGTGATCGCACCCGCTTGGTGGGTGAATGGTTACGCAGCCGTGATTTGCAGAACGATAACCAGCGAGAAGGCACAAGCATAAGTCTGGAACGTTCACTTACCGACAATATGCAGTTGGAATTCGGCTACCGGCACTCTAAGGACTCTGGCAGCACCACTACTCGTAACGCCGATAGTGTGCGGCTGAAAATCAGTGGCCAGCTACCTAAATTCCGCCGCACGTCGGTATTTGTCGAAGCCGAACAAGATTTGGAAAACAGCGGCAATCAAGTGCTGGCACTCGGTATGGAGTATCAAATGCACGACCGCGGTCGGCTGTATGCCCGTCACGAGTTCATTTCCAGCCTGGAAGGGCGGTTTGCACTGGATTCAGGTGATCGCCGGAATAACACCGTGGTCGGTATCGATACTGACTACATGAAGAACGGCCAGCTGTTCAGCGAATACCGCCTGCGTGACTCAAGCAGCGGTGCAGATACCGAAGCGGCTATTGGCTTGCGTAACCACTGGGAACTGGCCGACGGCTTACGGCTGAATGCCTCGATGGAGCGCACCGAAACACTTCGTGGTGAAGACAACTCCGACAGCACTGCCGTAGCGATGGGTATGGAATACACCCGGAACCCGCTGTGGAAAGGTACCGCCCGACTTGAGTTCCGCGACGCCCGCAGCGGCGATAGCTGGTTCTCCAGCCTCGGCGTGGCGACCAAGCTGAGTCGTGATTGGACCTTCCTCGGACGTAACACGCTGTCGCTACAAGACCGCACCGGCTCCATGAGTATTGAAAACCGTTTGCAGTTCGGCTTCGCCCTTCGCCCGGCAGATACTGATCGCTGGAACGCTTTGATGCGCTATGAGCTTAACTGGCGTGAAAACAAGCCTGACGCAGAAACAACGACGACTCCGAAAGATCGCCGCGTCCAGCACCTGTGGTCGCTCAGCTATAACTTCCAACCGCGCCAGTCGCTATTTATCGCTGGCCATTATTCGGGCAAGGCAGTACGCGACCGCTTTGGCAGCGAATCCAGTATTTCTGCTGACGCACATTTATTCTCTATGCGCGTTGGGCATTACATCTCCGAGCGCTGGGACGTTGGTTTGCTCGGTAGCGCCTACTACACCGACGATTTCCGTCAACAGCGTTACGGCTTAGGCGCCGAAATGGGCTTCCTGGTGCATAGCAACCTCTGGGTAACCGCGGGCTACAACTGGTTTGGTTACGAAGACCCTGACCTTGCCGAGGCCGACTACCGACAAGAAGGCGTTTACCTTCGTATGCGGTTCAAGTTCGACGAGCGACTGTTTGATGACTTAGGTCGCAAGCCGAATACCGATCCCTATAAAGATAACGGTACCTACTAGCGTTCTGTTTAGTTAGCACAATCTCGGGGTGAACGGAAAGTGAGGTGGGCGTTGAACTGTTCAGCCTGAACCAGTCGAACGCCCCAGCACCTTAGCTAACCCTTCGACGAGCTCAGGGCGAACGGGTATATGGGTAGAAAAAACTTTCGCTACAGCTTCTTCAGCCGTATTACCCGTCGACAGGTAGTTATCGGTCAGAACTGCATCCAGTGATATAATCAGCCATCGCGCCCCGCCAGAGCTTCCTTATATAGAGGCTCTGCCGGGGCGATTGTTTTTTTATTGATTTACACAGAGCCTCCCCAATGACCGCTGCCCCCAAGCAGGCTGTAAGCCGCGAAACCTTTAACACCGTTATGGTGCCAAATTACAATCCGATGGCCATTATTCCGGATCGGGGCGAAGGTTCACGCCTATGGGACACTGACGGCAAGGAATATCTGGATTTTGCCTCGGGCATTGCGGTTTCCGGCGTTGGCCACTGCCACCCCAAGGTAGTGGGGGCGCTCACGGCGCAGGCCAACAAGGTTTGGCACCTAAGCAATTTGTTCACCAATGAGCCCGCTTTACGGTTAGCAGAAAAATTTTGCGCTGCCACATTTGCCGAGCGGGTGTTTTTTGCCAATTCGGGTGCTGAGGCCAACGAAGCTGCCCTAAAGCTGGCGCGGAAGTATCACTCGTCAAAAGGGCGGGCGGATAAAGTTGAGATTATCGCCTTCGAACAGGCGTTCCACGGCCGCACCTTGTTTACGGTTACCGCTGGTGGCCAGCCTAAGTACGCTGAAGGCTTTGGCCCGTTACCCGGCGGGTTCACCCATTTACCGTTTAATGATATTGCCGCGCTAGAGGCGCAGGTATCCGATAACACCTGTGCGGTATTCCTGGAGCCACTGCAGGGTGAGGGCGGGGTTCGGCCTGCAACGCCTGAATTCATTCAGGCTTGTCGCGAGTTGTGCGACAAACACGGCGCGCTGCTGGTTCTCGATGAAGTGCAAACCGGCAATGGCCGTACCGGCGAGCTTTTTGCCTATCAGCATTACGGTGTAACCCCCGATATTCTCACTACAGCAAAAGGTATGGGCGGCGGCTTCCCAATTTCGGCCATGCTAACGACCGCCGATATTGCTGAATGTTTTGTACCTGGCACCCATGGCAGCACCTATGGCGGTAACCCACTCGGCGCTGCTGTGGCTGAAGCAGTGTTCGAAATTGTTGCCAGCCCGGCGACCCTCGCCAATGTCAATGCCCGCAGCAGTCAGCTACGCGAAGGCTTATTGGCCATTGGCGAAAAATACGGAGTATTTTCTGATGTGAGGGGCCTGGGGCTATTACTGGGCGCTGAACTGAGTGCGGACTTTAATGAACGTGCGCGTGATATTTTGGTTGCTTGTGTAGGCGAGGGTTTGCTCGTTTTAGTGGCGGGTTTAAGTGTGTTGCGGTTTGCACCTTCGCTGCTCATTTCTGAGGCCGAAATGGCGCAGGGGCTAGCGCAGTTAGACAGTGCTATAGCCTCAATTTGCTAAATTGAAGCCAATTGTCATATTAACCCAAAATCTTTTTGGGCAAATTTAAAATCATCCGCTGTTAAATCAACCGCTTTGGCATTTTTAAGTCCGAATTAGCGGGTTTTGGCGGCCAAATCAGCCTGAAAGCCTGCGCAAAAGCCATTTCTTGCCAAAATTAATTTGGGCTTAGAGTTCCATAACTGGCTTTTCGGGGAAAATTGGCGTGTTATGACTAGTTACATAACCTTTTGTTTTGTCTCTGAATATTGTGCTTTTTGGCGTAAATTGGGCAGGTTGTTAGTTTTTTGCTCAAAGCGTAAATAATATTTAACGTTCTCCCGTTGTACTTCTTTATACACTCGAAGCACGTGACGAATTATTTGTCATAACGCGCAGGCGGTAGCTACGGGCTGACCGGCGGAACAATAGTTCCGGGGTCACCGGTCGGTCATTCGCCGCTAAAGCGAACAACTCTTCTTCAAATGGGGAACACAAAAATGTCGAGAAAATGGAATTCATGGAAGGCGTTAACGGTGGGTGGTGCAGTTGCACTATCCTCGTTTGCATACGCCCAGCCACAAACTCAGGTGCCAGTGATAGCCACCAGCCAGAGCACGAGTACTGCTCCTGCTGGTCGCTTTGTCTATGACGGCAGCGGTGGTATTTACACGGTTGATTCAGGTGCTGATACGTTCGAGGCGGTTTTAGGCCAGCCACGAAACATCGTTAATACCAGCCCGCCGGGCACCACCCGGAATGATCGGCTGCAAATTACTGTAGAGATTCTCGACGACGCAGGTAACGCGGCGGTTGGTGGTAATGCAAACGGCCCCGACTACGTGCTTACCGGCAGTATTGACCTTGATGGTAACGGTACCATCGATGTTAGTGGTGTATTGCTGACTGCTGAATTCGAAGAGCTTATAAGCTTCTCGGGCACGGCAGGTTTTACTGGCCTCATCGACATGCGTTTCACCCCTACCGGTGGCCAGTTGGTTGATCTGGGTTATTACGACGGACGGTCTTTGTTCGTTTCCCAGACGCTGGAATTCCAGACTTTTAATGGTGACTTCAGTCTGCCCTTTATCGCAGGTGACGTTAAAGCGGGCACGACGACTCAGTCTGCCTACGGCAACGGCACCGCTGACATCGGCGATAAAGTGTTCTACGACCTTAATGGCAACGGCATGCAAGAGCCGAACGAACCCGGTATTGCTGGTGTTCGGGTATTGCTGACTGATAGCAACGGCGACGTAGTGTCGATCGCTTTCACCGATTCGAACGGTATATACACATTCCGGGACGTAACTGATGGTGATTACACCATTCAGGCTGACGCCAACACCATTCCACCTAATTTCTCGCCAACAGTGGCTAACGCCGGTAACGACGATAATCGCGATAGCGACAGTGTTAACGGCGCGCCGTTCTCAGTCACTGTTAATGTAGTAAACGACTTTAGTTTTGACATGGGCTATGTAGCGACCGGTAGCGGTAGCATCGGCGACACCATTTTCCGCGATGTTGACCGTGATGGTGTTCAGGACGCTGGCGAGCCGGGCATTCAAGGCGTAACTGTTACGCTGACAGATTCAAACGGCGTTGTTACTACAACCATGACCGGCCCGAACGGTATGTACTTGTTCCCGGGCTTGGTTGCTGACACCTACTCGGTTGATGTCGTTGAGGCGACACTACCACCGGGTTTGGCACCGACAACGCCTAACCAAGGCGGC
>CAJQNE010000257.1 GCA_905479545.1 uncultured Gammaproteobacteria bacterium
CCACGCCGTTTGAAAGCCCTTGGCTTTCGTGGATAGGGCATTGGAATCTAGTCACCACAATGGGCCAGCTCGAGTCTAACCGCTTTGTTCCGCGAGCATTGTTTTTTGGCATGCGTCTGAGCTTTCGCCCGCTTGAAGGCCTAGAGATTGGTTTGTCGCGCACCGCGCAGTTTGGCGGCAAGGGGCGTCCGCAAAATCTTGAAACTTTCGGCAAGTTGCTAATCGGTCAGGATAATAATGGCGATGATGGAACGACCCGTGAAAACGAGCCGGGTAACCAGCTAGCAGGTTATGACGTGCGTTACTCACTGGCCGGGTTCGGTGTGCCTGTCGCTTTATATACTCAGTTGATTGGCGAAGACGAAGCGGGCTTTTTGCCATCGCGCTTTATTGGCCAGTTCGGTGTTGAAGGTTGGGCTGCTACTCAGCGTGGCACATTGCGGTGGAGCCTTGAGTACAGCGATACCACGGTAGATTTCGCTAGTAGCAAGCCGCGTTTCGGTTCAGCCTACAACAATGGTCTATACCAATCAGGCTATCGTTATTACAGTCGCAGTATTGGTCACTCAGCGGATGGTGACGCTCGAGTTGCTTCAGCAGGCGTTCGTTACGTACAGGATTCCGGCAACAGCATGCAGCTGGTGCTGGCTGCCGGCGAATTAGGCCGCACCGCAGCAGGTGAGGGTACCGATTTCGCTGATGTGAACCTCTATTCTACTTTTAAGTACCGTGATATTGAAACTATAGCTGTTGGTTTAGGCGTCATTCGTCGCGAAAGTGGCGAGGTGACGGATACCGATTTCACCGGTCATTTGAGCTGGCAGCGCGACTTTTAGTATGTTTAAAAAAATACTGGTCGTGTGTACGGCCAATATCTGCCGCAGCCCAATGGCCGAATTCCTGCTTAAAGAAAAGCTACTCGCCAGTGACGATTACATTATTGAGTCGGCAGGTGTTAATGCTTTAGTCGGCAAAGGCGCTGACAAATATGTCGTAGAAGTGCTGAATGAGCATGGTATTGATGCGTCGAACCATTGTGCCAAGCAGATCGATCAGCTGCTGGCCACAGAGTTTGAGCTGATATTGCCGGTAGAGCTAGGTCATCAGCGCTGGATCGAACAGAAATTCCCATCAAGCGTTGGCCGGGTTCAGCGAATTGGCCGCTGGCGTGATTGCGATATTCCCGATCCCTATCGGCGCGGCCGAAAAGCCTTTGATGCAACTTATGATTTACTCAACGACTGCGTTGATGACTGGGTTAAGAGACTGAAATAAATGAATTATCTAAAATCTAAGAATCAGCTGCGCCGCACACTGGTGGCTATGCTATCGCCGTTGCTGCTTTCAGCTTGTGTGCTTCCCGGCTATAAAATGGCGGAGCAGAGCACGGACAATGAGTTCGGTTGGTACAAGGGTGTAGAGCAAAAGGCTGACAATGCCAATAAGGTCGATGGTCGCTTACAGGTAATCGAACTGAATGCTGAAACGATTTTTCAGCAGGATCAATACCGCAGTGTTGACTATGCGTTGCCTAGCGAAATTGTGCCGAACCAGTCGGATGATGACTACAGCTACAAAATAGGCGCACGTGACGTACTCACCATCATCGTCTGGGGTCATCCTGATCTAACGATTCCTGCCGGTGAGTTCCGCAGCGAAGAAAGTTCCGGCCGCAGGGTTGCTGCTGATGGCACAATTTTCTTCCCGTTTGCCGGTATTGTTAAGGTGGCTGGAAAAACGCCTAATCAGGTACGGTCAATTGTCGCTCGGAAGTTGCGCCCTTTTATTAAGGATCCGCAAGTAGACGTACGTGTAGCGCTTCATCGCAGTCAACGGGTTTATGTAACCGGTGAAGTGAATCAGCCTGGTACCCAGTATTTAGGTGAAGAGCCTCCACGCCTCTTAGACATTATTGGCCGAGCCGGTGGGCTGGCACCCAACGCTGACCGCCGCGTAGTCTCATTGACTCGGAATGGTCAGAGTTTCGAGTTGGACTTAGACTCACTGTACCGCGAAGGTAATGCTGAATTGAACGTTTTGCTCAAGCACGGCGATACGGTACATATTCCGGACAATCGCGCCACTCGCGTCTTTGTAATGGGCGAGGTGGATAAGCAGCAAGCGGTTCCAATGTTGAACGGCAAGCTATCGTTAGCCGACGCGCTAGCTGATGTCAGTGGTATTAACCTGGATACTGCCGACGCCAGCCGCATTTACGTGATGCGCGGTATCGAATTGGTGTCTACTCCCGGCGGCGAACAGCGGGCAGTAATGAAATCAGCAATTTTCCAGTTAAATGCTGCCTCCCCGGATGCTCTGGTCTTAGCTGATCGTTTTGAGCTGCAACCTCGTGACATAGTTTATGTATCATCCACGCCGCTCACCCGCTGGAACCGCCTGATAGCGCAGATATTGCCATCAGTTTCGGTGCTGTTTCAGTCTACTGCGTTTATCCGCGCGGTTGATTAGGCTAGTTGGCTGGTCAAGCTGAAAACAAACAATTTCTGAATGCCGAGTCGCCCGACTCAGTATCCGTAGCTTTATGAACGTTGAGAACCCATGAGCGAAAACTCTGAGACGATTGCAACACGTAATCATGCTGATGATGAAATCAACTTTTTGGAGCTGTTGGGAGTGCTCCGTTTAGGCAAATGGCGTATAGCTCTGTGCATCGTGTTAGCAATTTTGGCTGCGTTCGCTTACTTATGGGTCGCGGTACCTGTATATCGCGCTGACGTGCTGCTGCAAGTTGAAGAGCGGAGTCCGGGAGTGCTTGACGAGTTGCCGTCTCTGCTTGGTGAGGAAGCTGGGGCAACTACTGAGATAGAAGTGTTGCGGTCCCGTTCAATAGTTGGGGAAGTTATTAGGCAGCTAGAGTTGGATGTGGTGGCGCAACCAAAATTTGCGCCAGTGATAGGT
>CAJQNE010000258.1 GCA_905479545.1 uncultured Gammaproteobacteria bacterium
GTTTCGCACTGTTTACCGAGTACCGCGGCTCGGATTTGGAAAATGAAGATAACAACGACGCGAAAGTTAATTTAGACGATTGGCACCTAGGTGCGAAGTTTAACTTCTAATTCTGAACGTCATTACCGCGCTGTTTGGAGCGCGGTCTAGCTGGAAAAATCAAGCCGCGCTGAGCATTCAGCGTGGCTTTTTTAGTTCCGAAAGCACTCGCAAAATGGCTCTTGTAACAAAAGTAACAAATTGTTGTAGGTGGCTGAAATGACACACCTCCGGGCCGTGAAGACAATTGCCGACGTTTTAGGCTAATTCGTTAATTGGGGTTTAATGTATCGTCGCGCCGCTGCGGGTGCTCGACCGCAACCAAATTCAACTAATACCACCTCAACAAGTGAGAACAACTATGCTTAAAAAAATAACAATAACCGCTGCGCTTGCCTTGGCTTCAACCGCCTCGTTCGCCGACAATAAAATTGGCTTAATTTACATCCCTAGTGCTGAATATGAAGAGGACGGTCTCGAATTGGATGGTGACGGATTCGGCGTGCTTGGCCAATTCAGCGTTTCAAGTAACAACTATATTACTGTTGAGTACTCAGCAACTGAGCAAGACGAACAATTTAGTAATGCGACTGTAACCGCCGATATTGAGCAAATACGTGTTGGTTTTGGAGGCACATTCCCAATAGGCAACCCACAACTATCCGGAGTTTTTCAAGCTGAATTTATTAGCATCGACTTTGACTACGAAATAATTCAACCTGGATTTACCGAGACTGATAACGAATCAGAAAGCGGCTTGGGGGGCCATGCAGGTCTAATCTATTCTCCTAACCCGCAGGTGGATCTCTACGGCCAAATTGGCTACCTGTCACTAGATGAGCTTGATGGACCTGAATTTAAGGTTGGAGTAAGAATCAAGACCAATGAGCAATTCAGTGTATTTGCAAACTATCGTGCTAGCCGACTCGAAGCCGATTTTGACCAAGATGTTGATGTTAACGACATCCGCCTAGGCGCAGCTATCCACTTTTAAGCTATAGCTCGCCATAAAAAAACCGGCTAGCTCGTATTGAGCTAGCCGGTTTTTTTTATGGCTACACCCATTACTGCGAACCGGCTAAGCTAGTTGCTGTCAGAACCACTAGTAGTTCACAACCAGCAGAGACGGTAGGCGTTTATGTACCACGTTAGCTTATGGAAACACCCCACGACGGTGCTATTAGCGGCAACCCTTATCGCCTTGGGGTGGTCGTTACCCTCCCAAGCCTCGCTGCGCTGCGGCAATGCCCTTATCACCCAGCAAGATACCGCGCTGGATGTACTTAAAAACTGCGGCCAACCGGCTTACCGCAGCCGTCGCTACGTGCCAGGCACCACCATTGCCGACAGCGAAATCTGGTACTACAACCCCGGTCCATCGCGGCTCATTCAAGTTGTTACGCTTCGCCAGGGCCGGGTGCGATATGTCGAAACAGCAGGCCGTGGCTTCCGAAATACCGGTGGCTGTGCCCCGCAATCCATAGAAACCGGTTGGAGCGATTTTGAGCTGCTAAGCCGCTGCGGCGAGCCGGACCTTACGGCTGCATTCTGGGGTCGGCCGCTGTACTACCAACGCAGCCCCTCTATTACCTCACCAGGCTTACGCCAGCGGCACTTTTCTCATTCTTTAAATGAAACGGTATGGGTAGAAGAGTGGCAATATAACTTTGGTACCAATCAGCTTATTCGTCTGGTGAGAATCGAAAACGGCAAGGTCATCGATATTGAAACCGGCGGTTATGGTTTCCGACGCTAGGCACTACTCCTAAAAATTCATTATCAGGCCCCTTCGCCCTAGCGACAGCCGATTCATTTTCAGACCAATATTATTACCCTGAGCGCACCGCTATAGTTGGCGAACAGACCCGCCTTATCGAGCCCACTCAGATGAACCACTTTGCAGCCATATCCCAATTCGACGGTAGCCGCCGTGCAGCTGGCCAAATGGCCCGCGTTGAAGACACTCGCGCCGCCGCAGAAGATTTTCGGCTCTTTACGCTGGGTCAGCCAAAGGTTCGTTATTATCAATCCTTCGACTTAGTGAAAGTGCCCTACCCAACCCGTTACGGCTTTCGCAATGCGTTTTCACGCGAGCGTTTCGTTGAGTTTATGCACATTGTAAACCGGGTATTTGTGGTGCAGTTTGATACCAGCGACGGGCTTAAGACCTTGCTGGTTTCGCCTTCGGATCACGAACGCAATGGCGAAACACCGTTCTTCCGCCGCCTGCAGGATAAAGCTCCCAAAGCCATTGAGCCGCTTATAGCCAAACGCTACACCACCGTGCCAGAAATAGTCGCCAGCATTGGGCTACAGCCTGAAGATATCGACTACATTACTTACGACCACCTGCACACTCAGGATGTACGGCGCTGGCTCGGAACTGATGATGAACCCGCCATTTTTCCCAACGCAAAGCTTCTCATTATGCAGCGTGAAGTCGATTGCGCTCTCGACCTCAACCCTTATCAGGCCGACTGGTATTGCCCGAACGGATTGACTGGCATTGCCGAAGAAAAAATCATTCAGCTACAAGGCGATACGATGATTGGCGACGGCCTTGCACTGCTGCATACGCCAGGCCACACCGAAGGCAACCACTCTATTGTGGTGCACACCGACGAAGGCCTGTGGGTAACCAGTGAAAACGGCATTAGCGTTGATTCTTATGCACCTGAGCTGTCGACAGCCGCCGGGGTCGCTAAATATGCGAAAACCATTGGCACTGAAGTGATTATTAACGCCAACACGCTGGAAAACTCTATCGACCAATACATTTCCATGGTGCAGGAGAAAACGATTGCCGGGCCAAGCAAGCGCGACGCACGTTACCCGAATATTTTCCCGTCGTCGGAGATGACACCGTTCTGGGCATTCCCTGGCACTACGCCTTCGTTTTACGTGGGTGAGGCGGTGCATGGTGGCTTGGTTTTACCTTAATGCGACGCTGTCTGAATTCCGAGATAAACCTAACACCGCGCTGAGCCAATGAGAATTGCCACGCCCGACGACTTAGCTGCGATCGTCGAAATATATAACTCGACCATCGCCG
>CAJQNE010000259.1 GCA_905479545.1 uncultured Gammaproteobacteria bacterium
AAATATTGCGCCGCTCTTCGTAGTCACCCAACACCATTGTCAGGCCTTTCGCAATCAACAACACTGACACTGACAAAAACACACACAGCAGAACAAATTTCACCCTGCGTTTCAGCATTGATTTACGCCGGTGTCGGCTGCGCCGGCGGCGCTTATTCGGCGCCTCTAGTACCGGGCGTGAATCATCAAGCGGCGCACTATCACCGCTGACATCATCGGAATTTTGACTCATTTTTGTCTTTTATGTTCGAAGGGTGGGAGCATCTGCAGACCTACAATTAACTCTAACTGCATGCCACGATCATATTTTGACCGCTAGGGTAGCAGCTAGCCACTCACCAATACACAGCATAGGATTATGTGCCGCTCAAGTACGCGGGAAACGGCGGCTTATTTTACGTTATGACTAATCAAATGCGGCAGCCAAATCCCCAGCCAGTTCAGCGACCTATCGCAGCACCCGTCTACTGTTCTATTGTTACGAGGGCGGCGTTAGCAAAATTGAAAGAAATTGACGACCCAGCCAGTCTTTTCTGCGGCCTGGCTAACAAATAGACATGTTATCGGCAGTTCACTAAACAAAAAAATCAATAGCTCGGTAGCTTGGTATTTAATTACTACACTGAGCTCTACAAACGGAATAACCATGGATAAGAAGAAAATCATCATCATCGCTGTGTTGGTTGCAGCCATTGCCGCGTTTTTCGCGTTCGACCTGGGCCAATACCTAAGCTTTGAATCACTCAAAGAACGCCAAGCCGACCTTCAAAGTTATTACCAAAGCAACAAACTGCTAATGATTGTCGGGTTTTTCCTGCTTTATGTTGCCGTGGCAGGCGCCTCATTGCCCGGCGCCGCCATTCTAACGCTCGCTGCTGGCGCAATATTTGGTTTTGGCACGGGCCTGCTGCTGGTTTCGTTCGCCTCCAGTATTGGTGCGACGCTGGCATTCATTGCCGCTCGATACTTATTTAGCGACAGCATTCGCAGTAAGTTCGGACAGCGGCTAAAAACCATTGACCGGGGCATAGAGAAAGACGGGCCATTTTATCTGTTCGCATTACGGTTAGTACCGGCCTTCCCGTTTTTTGTCGTTAACCTGATTATGGCGTTAACCAAACTACCCGCCCGAACTTTCTACTGGGTAAGCCAACTTGGCATGTTACCGGGCACTGCGGTTTACGTTAACGCCGGCACCCAGCTCGCCACAATAGACTCTGCCAGCGGCATCCTCAGTCCGGCCGTACTCGGTTCATTCGCACTACTTGGCATATTCCCGTTTATTGCGAAAAAAATCGTCGCAGTAATCAAAGCTCGGCAGGTTTATAAAGGCTGGGACAAGCCAAAGAAGTTTGACGACAATATTGTGGTGATCGGCGCGGGTTCTGGTGGTCTGGTGACCTCACTGGTTGGTGCCACAGTTAATGCCAAAGTGACTCTCATTGAAAAGCACAAAATGGGTGGCGACTGCCTGAACACGGGTTGCGTGCCATCGAAGGCACTGATTAAGTCAGCGAAAACCGTCCATACCGCCTCTCGCGCTACTGAGCTTGGGCTGAAGAAAATGGAAGTCGAGTTCGAATTTTCTGAGGTAATGGATCGAATTCACCGGGTTATTAAAGAAGTTGAGCCACATGACTCAGTAGAGCGCTACGAAGGCTTTGGGGTGAACTGCGTCAGCGGTGACGCGACCATTACCTCGCCATGGACTGTGGAAGTCAATGGCAAAACTATTACCACTCAGAATATCGTTATCGCCACCGGTGCCCGGCCCTTTGTGCCACCGATCGCCGGACTGGACCAAGTCGACTATTTGACCTCCGACACTCTCTGGGAACTACGCGAGCAACCGAAACGACTAGTAGTGCTTGGCGGCGGCCCGATTGGTTCAGAGATTACCCAGAGCTTTCAACGCCTAGGCACTCAAGTGGTACAAGTTGAGCGTGCATCACGAATTATGGGCCGAGAAGACCCCGAAATTTCTGAAATGGTGATGAAAAGGTTCCGCCAAGAAGGCGTTGACCTACGAGTTAACCACAGCGCAGAAGCCGTGAGAATGGATGGCGACCAAGCTGTTTTAGTTTGCGACCATAACGGCGAAAAGGTCGATATTCCCTTTGACCGGATTTTAGTGGCTGTTGGTCGTGAGGCTCGGGTTACCGGTTTCGGCATGGAAAAACTAAACATTCCGCTAACTGAAAAGCGCACCGTGGAAGTCAATGAATTCCTACAAACCAAATACCCGAACATCTATGCGGTCGGTGATGTTGCCGGCCCTTACCAATTCACTCATACCGCGGCGCATCAGGCCTGGTATGCCGGTGTAAATGCATTGTTTGGACACCTAAAGAAGTTCAAAGCAGATTACTCCGTTATTCCGTGGTGCACCTTCACTGACCCCGAAGTGGCCCGCGTAGGGCTGAACGAAACAGAGGCCAAAGAACAAGGTATCGAATACGAGGTAACCCGTTTTGATATTGCGGAGCTCGACCGGGCAATTGCGGACGAAGAAGCCCACGGCGTCGTTAAGATTCTGACTAAGCCAGGCAAGGACAAAATACTCGGGGTCACCTTCGTCGGCGACCACGCCGGCGACCTGATTGCCGAGTTTGTTTTAGCCATGAAAACCGGCGCCGGTCTGAATAAAATTATTGGCACAATTCACACTTACCCAACGCTGGCCGAATCGAATAAGTACGCCGCGGGCGAATGGAAAAAAGCCCATAAACCGGAAAAAGTGCTGGAGTACCTGAAACGCTACTTCGCCTGGTCTCGCGGTTAACCATTAAGCCACCGCTGCATTAGCCAACGGCATAAGCAGTAGAACCAACCTCGCTGTAGCAGTAGGATGCAGCGAGGCTTCTCTGGCAGACTTAGTTCAGGGCACAATTATTGTGGGCAAACAATGAATCTAATTATTGGCGCAGGTGCGGTCGGTACCGTTTTGGCTGGCTATTTCGGCAAAGCCCGCCAACCCGTGCAGTTTCTGGTTCGACCCGAAGAACTACAGCAGTTCAATGGACTGGAACACCTACAGGTAACCCGTATTCACGGCGGCGCGCCCCTGCATATGCCCTGTCCGAAAGTTACTACTACATTGAGTTTGCAGGGCGTTAAGCGGGTATTCGTCTGTGTAAAGTACCCGGACTTAGCCGCACTGCTTGCCCAGTTCCCTGCGGAACTACCCAACGGTACGGAACTGTTCCCCTGCATCAGTGGGCCCGCCATTGGCAGACAGTTTCGCGAGCGTTTTCCCGGTACCGCCGTTACACCAATGGTTATTCAGTTTAATGCTCTGCTCCGCGGTCCGATGGACGCACAAATCACCTTACAGCCACGCGTTGAATTGCTGGGTAGCGATAGCAGCACGCTGCAATGGTTTTCCGACTGCGGCTTCGACGCTGATAGCACCGATGAAGCCAACCTCTGGGGGCGATTGGTCGCTAACCTAGGCCACCCAATATCTGCACTAACTGACGCCGGCTTCAAGCAGCGATTGTTAGACAAGGATTTACGCCACTGCCTGCTACTGAGCATGCGCGAAGCGATTGCTGTGCTGGAACGGGCGGGCATTGACTATCAGTTACCCTATTCCGGCAACTGGCGGGTATTCGAGCAGCTATTAAAAAATTCAGGAACCGCGGCCTGGCTACTCGCCAAACGTAGCGGGCTTAGTGCCGACGGCAAACCATCGATGGTTGCCGATATCGATTTGGGCCGGCCAACCGAAATTGAACAAATCAACGGAGAAATTGTTCGAATCGCCGCTCAGGTACGAATGTCCGCACCGATAAATCAACAGCTAGTCACCTTGATTCACGCAGCCGAACAAGACCCGGTAAAACTAACGCCGCCGCAACTGAGAGAACAGCTGGAGGCGGCGCTGGGTCGCTAAAAATAGCGGCTATAGACTGAAACTATTCGGCGACTATTTCACTTCCAGTAAATCAATCTCAAACACCAAAGTAGCTCCGGGGGGAATACCGGCCCGCCTTTCACCCCGATCGGCGTAACCCAGCTCAGCAGGAATAAACAGCGTGCGTTTACCCCCCTGCCGCATGCCTAACAGCCCGTGATCCCAACCACGAATCACCCGGCCAGAGCCGAGCTTAAAAGAAAACGGCCCGCGAATTTTTGATCGGTCGAATAACCGGCCTTTATGATCCGAAGAATTTATGTCGTAAAGCCAACCGTGATAGTGCACTTTAACTATTTTTCCACGCTCGGCTAACGCGCCGGTGCCAATTTCATCATCGACAATCATCAACTCGGTGACCTTTTCACCTATATCAGGCAAGTTAGCCTGAATATCAGTCTTCATTTCAGGCTGCGCAATCATCGGCGCGTCAACTGCGACTTCTTTTTTCGCAGCTTCAGGTGCTTCACCAACGCCGCAGCCCGCCAACCCCAGCACGGCCGGAAAAGACAGCAATAACCCAAGCGATGCAGCATTCATGAACGCCGGTAATTTTTTCATTGAAGCAAACTCCATTTTCCTACTTAAACCAACGGATCAATAATTGGCCAAACGGCCTATTTTGATCGCGAAAACGGAGACAGTATCATAAGTTAAAATACTGTACTGTTAATGACAATTGAGTCGCTGGTCGCGGCGCCGAAGCGCAATCTAAAACCGGCGATGATTGACCGAACCGTAACTGTTGTAGCCATTAGTAATTAACCTCTGAATTTTTCTCCCTACTATCCGTGACTAACCGTAACTCTGCCGTTCGAAACCTAAGCTTGGTAGCTACGTTGACAGCACTGTGGCTACTAATGTCAGGACATTACAACCCGTTAACGCTCAGCTTGGGTGCCCTCTCTATAACAATTACGGCATGGGCCTCGATTAAAATTGGGGTAGTCGACAACGAAGGCCATCCGCTGGAACTGCTGGCCCGCTCACCCCGCTATGCGCTGTGGTTATTGATCGAAATAGTTCAGGCTAACATCGCCGTAGTGCGGCAAATTTTTGACCGCCAGCTGCCCGCACCGGGCATTCAACATTTTGACACTACCGGGCTGGATGACCTCGGCCGGGTGATTTACGCCAACTCGGTAACACTCACTCCCGGCACGATCACGATCGACATCACCGGTGACTGCCTGGTAGTGCACGCTCTGAACAAGCAAAGCCTTGCGGACATGGAAGATGGCAACATGTATTTTCAGGTAGCGAAATTAATGGGTGGCAAACGTCAAGACAGTGACCACTCACCCACAGCCAGAGAGCTACCGGGGCGGCGTCATGACCAATAACCTGTTTTTGCCAGCCTTAGTCGGTTTGGTTATCGCCGCGTTTGTGGCTTTAATCCTGGCGTTGAAACCATCATCGTTAATATACGATCGCCTTTTGGCATTAAATTTTGTCGGCACACTAACGGTGCTATTCATTGCAGTTATCGGCTTTTTCTTTGGCCGACCCGAATTTCTCGACATTGCGATTGTTTATGCTTTGATCAATTTCATTGGCACCATCGCAGTGCTTAAATACATGAAAACCAACAATGAAGGCGCCGCCGACCTCGGAGCCGCCCCGCCTCGCCACCGTGGATCGTCAGACCGGGGGGGCAGCCAGTGAGCCTTATTGATATAGCCAGTGGCGTATTACTGGTTGCGGGTAGTGCACTGGTGGTAATTTCTGCCATTGGCGTACTGCGATTTAAAGACACTTTCATGAAACTACACGCATCGAGTGTCGCTGAAACCGGTGGCCTGCTGTTGCTCGTAGCCGGCATGCTACTGCAGTGTCCCAACTGGTTGGTTGCAGTGAAACTTATTATCGTCGCGCTGGTACTTATGCTTACCAACCCTGTCTCAAGCCACGCGCTAGCGCGGGCTGCGCTCTACGACGGTTACCGCCCGAAACTTTGTGACAAAACAGTTGACGATGCCACTGCAACCGGCAACGTTGAGAAAAGCGGGAAAAGCCAATGACGGCCACACTGCTGATTAACCTGCTATTACTTGGCAGCATGGTTACTGTCCTTATCGGCATAATATTTATTCGCAACTTATTTGCGGTCGCCATGCTTACCGGCGTGTATAGCCTGCTGGCCGCCTGTTTTTTTGTATTGCTCGATGCCGTTGACGTCGCCTTCACAGAAGCGGCCGTGGGAGCAGGTATTTCCACCGTACTCATGGTCGGTGCCATCAGCCTCACCTCCCGCGAAGAGAAAGCCAGTGGCCACCACCCTCTAATCGGGCTAGCCGTAGTAATTACCGCTGGCGGAATCTTATTTTACGGCACGCTGGATTTGCCCCACTTTGCGGCCGCTAACTCACCCGCGACCAACGACATTTACCAGGAATACACCGCCGGCTCGGTCGATAAGCTGCATATCCCGAATATGGTGACGTCAGTACTTGCCAGC
>CAJQNE010000260.1 GCA_905479545.1 uncultured Gammaproteobacteria bacterium
CGGCTATAGCGAAACAGCGGTAAGCATGCTGTGGAATTTGGGCGTTGGCGCTGAAATAGCGTTGTTTATATTTATGGCCAAACTGCTGCCGCGCTATGGAGTAATCCGGCTGTTCCAGGTTACAGTGCTGCTGTCCGCCGTACGCTGGTTCATGCTGGGTTTTACCGTCGACTGGCTCGCATGGCTGCTGGTCGCACAAATGCTGCATATGGTCTCTTTCGGCCTCTATCACGCTACCGCAGTGCACGTTATAAACCAGCGATTCACCGGCGCAGTGCAAGGCAGAGGGCAAGCCATTTATAGCGCAGCAACCTTCGGGCTTGGCAGCAGCATTGGCGCATGGCTGAGCGGCTATGGCTACGAAAGCTTCGGCCCGGCTGGCGTATTTTATGCCGCAGGCGTAGTGAGTTTAATGGCCTGGCCGTTGGTTGGTATTTTGAGCCGATCGCAGCAGTCGGTTACGGAAAGCTAACCCGTCTGAATCCAGGCTCGATAGGTTTTCTACCCGGCTAGTTGTCCGTATCGCGATTTCACACCAATTGGTGATTTTGATGCGCTAGAGTGACCGTCTCGATTAACCAACATCAAGAGCACATGCAGCCGATTCGCATTATCCATACCTCCGACTGGCATTTAGGTCAGTATTTTATGGGCCAGAGTCGGCAGGCGGAACACGCGAAGCTTATCGATTGGTTGGCTGCCGAAATAGTCCGCCATAAGGTCGATGTGGTGCTTATTGCCGGCGACTTATTCGATAGCGCGTCGCCGCCCAGCTATGCGCGGGAGCTCTATAGCCGCTTAATTCTAACAGTGCGTGATGCCGGTGCTCAGTTGGTATTGCTCGGTGGCAACCATGATTCGGTGAGCGTACTCAACGAATCGCGCGATTTGCTGCGAGCGCTTGAAACTACCGTAGTCGCGGCGGTTGCTGAAGATATAAGCGAGCAATTGGTAACCCTCAGGAACAGCGCTGGAGAAGCCGCTGCAACACTCTGTGCCATCCCCTATATACGCCCTCATGAAGTCCAGCGCAGCCGGGCGGGTCAGAGTGCAGAAGACAAACAGCGTTCGTTGCAACAAGCAATAGCAGAACACTACAACGAGCTGTTCAAGGCAGCCAAAGAGTTCAACAAAAATTTGCCGGTTATTATGACCGGCCACCTGACCACTATTGGCGCAACCGTGAGTGAGTCCGTGCGGGAAATATACGTCGGCTCACTACAGGCGTTTCCGGCCAGCAGTTTCCCGCCAGCAGACTATGTGGCGCTGGGGCATATTCACCGACCGCAACGGGTCGGTAGCAGCGAGCATATTCGCTACAGTGGTTCGCCCATTCCCCTAGCATTCGATGAAGCCGGCCAGCAGAAGCAAATGAATTTGCTTACATTTAATTCTGGCGCTGCGACCATTGAGAGCTTGCCGGTACCTTGCTTTCGCCGCCTCGCGAGTATTCATGGATCACTCGCGACACTGCCGGACAAATTGGCTGACTTTGTAGCGACCGGAATACAGGAAACAGCACAAAGCATGGACTCGCAGCCTGCCGGAAGCATTGCCGACCTATTTGGCGATGTAGGGGAGTCGCCATCTATTGCTGTGCCGGCTGAAACTACGACTAATAGCGTGGACGGCGATCTGACTTTGACGCCATGGCTGGAAATTGTAGTTGAGCAGGATGAGTATCTCAGTGATTTGCAGTCACCAATACAGGCGATGCTAGAAGGCTATGATCTTGAGGTGCTGCGCATTCGCCGATTAAGAAAAGCCGGTGCGCAAGCATTGCAACAACAAAGCATGGAAACACTGGATGAGCTCGACGTTGCAGAGGTATTTGAGCGGCGGCTGGCATTGGAACCGCTCGACGAAGATGACAAGAATACGCTGGTCGGTTTGCATGCCTCGCTGGTTGAGTCATTAAAATCGGCTGATGACGACCACGGTGAGCCTTCAGGGCAGTCGCCTAACAAACCACTGGCGAATTAGTCTTTATGAAAATTCTGTCGCTGCGACTTAAAAACCTTAACTCACTGCAGGGTGAGTGCTTCATAAATTTTCAGGAAGAGCCGCTATTGAGCAGCGGTCTTTTTGCTATTACCGGCCCGACCGGAGCCGGAAAAAGTACCTTGCTCGACGCCATTTGTCTGGCGCTTTATCACCAGACGCCTCGTATCGACTCACTGTCTGTAAACAGCAATGAATTGATGACCCGGCATACGGCCGAATGTCGTGCGGAAGTTGAATTTGAAGTTCGTGGCAAACGCTATCGCTCATTCTGGAGCCAGCGCCGGGCGCGGAACAAACCAGACGGCAAGTTGCAACCGCCGCAGGTAGAACTGGCTAAGATTTTGGACGGTGGTGAAGGCGACAAAATTCTTGCCGATAAAACGACTGATAAACAACAGCAAATCGAAGCGATTACCGGGCTGAATTTTTCCCGCTTCACAAAATCAATGCTACTTGCACAAGGCGGCTTCGCGGCTTTTTTGCAGGCTACACCCAATGAAAGGGCGGGGCTGCTGGAACAGCTAACCGGCACGTCGATTTATGGCGATATTTCCCGTCTGGCTTTTGAGCGGAGCCGGGAAGCCGAGCAAGCACTGGCGATAATTAAGTCTAAAGCGGGCGGAATTGAGTTACTTAGCGATGACGAGCTACAACAGCGGCAAGATCGCAATAAGGCTATTGCCGCTGAGCTTCGTGCACATAACACTCAACATAAAGAGTGGTTAATTCAGCAGCAGTGGCTGACAACAGAACAGCAATTATTAGATCAGCTCGAAGTGCTCCGGAACGATGAAGTTGAGCATCAGCGAGCGCTGGCAGAGGCCGCACCGTATCTGGCGAAACTCAAAGCAGCTGAACCTGCTGAAGCGTTAAGAGCTCTATTAGAGAAAAGAAATGAACAGAAGAACTATTGCGAATCAGCTAGCGCGATGTTCAAACAACATAGCCTCAAGCTAAGCGAGGCGGCTAACGACTTGTTCGTGGTTACTCGCATGGCAGCGCGGATTGCCGACCAACAACATGCCGCTGTGCTCAAGCAACTCCGTGACCTTGATGCTGAACAGCAGCTGTTGGACAAGCAGTTAGAGAGCAGCCGGGATTTGCAGGGAGTGACTGCCGAGCTGAGCGGCTGGCAAGCGAGCTGTGAGCGTGTCGAGCGATTGAATACTGAGCAACGTCAGGCTGAAACCAACGCTAACCAAGGGCAGGTGAAGCTGGAAGGCTTAAAAGCACAACGCGCGGAGTTAGCAACGGCTCTGGACTCGGTGTCAAAACTGTCGGCTGAGGCTGAAGCGGCTGAGAAAGATCAACGGCAAGCTATTGCTGAGCTTGAGAGCGAAGCTGGTTTAGCAACGAAGTTGCAGCGGCTGGAAAAACAACAGTCAAGCATAGCTGAGCTGGAACGATTGGCGACTGACTGCCGGCAAGACTCTGAGTCTGTCGCTACGTTAACGGCCGAGCTTTCTGGCTTGCAGGCTGCTGTTGAGAAGCAGGAAGCCGCAAGACCAGCGGCAGTACTGGAACTTAAAAGGGTGCAGGCCGAAATTGTTGATAAAGATAAAATTCTCCGCCAAGCACTTAAGATTCAGCAGCTGGAAAACTACCGGGCTGAGCTAAAGCCAGATGATCCTTGCCCACTATGCGGCTCTGCCGAACATCCTAAAATAGATGACTACCAGCAGCTAGAGGCTAATGAGACAGAAACTGAACTCGCTCAGAAGCGCGTATTGGAAAACGACTGTCGGAATCGATTAGCGTTGATTGAGCAGGGCCTTGAGACCAAAGCGAACGACATTGCCCGGATAGCAGATTCTAAAAAATCGCTAGAACAACGACTGAAAGAAAAAACCAATCGTTGGCAAGAGTTGGCGGCGCAATTCGATAATTCAGGTTTAACGGCAAGCGAGCCGTTTTCGACTAGCGCATCAAAGCACTTGGCGGCAGTAAAAGAAAAAGCGGCAAAGCAGGTGGAGCAAGTTCAGCTATCCATGACTGCTGCCTCCAACTGCCGCAGCAATTATCAGCAAGCCCAGGCAACGCTGGCAAAAACGGTACTGGCCAGACATGAAGCAAAGTCGGCGTTGGACCTGATCGACAGTCGAATTGTCGATGGTAAGCAGTGGCTAAAAACTCAGCAACAAAGTGTTAAAGACTTGGCCGGAAAACTTGTCGAATCGGTTGCGCAACTTAATTCACAGCTAGCGACCTATAAACTCGACGCTCCGGTGTTTAGCCCTGATGCTGAAAATAACTGGAGAGCTTGGCTGGCCGGCATTAAAAAATGCTCCCATGAGCGTGATCAGCAGCTGGAAGCGCGACGTAATTTAGTGCAAACACAGCGGGATAAGGAGGCTGAAGTTCAGTTGGCCGCTGACGCTGTTGCCGCTGCCACTAAATACCTCCAACAACTGTCAGTCGGTAATGTCGCTGTCGAAAGTGAGAGTGCACCGGTAGGCAAGGCTGTCGGGTTGTCAGTAGATGATGAAGCAGCCCATGGTCTAAGTGATTGTCTGGAGAAACGCCGTGAAGCTGAGCTAACACTAAAAGCACTGCGCGGTGAAGAGGATGCGTTGCGAAAGCAACAGGATCGTCAAGCCGAAAACCTGGTTACACGCGAGACGCTGCTTGCCGAAGCGCTTGCCGCATCGTCGTTTAATGATGAAGCTGCGTTGCGAGCCGCCTTACTGCCGCTCGCAGAACAGCAACGCTATTCGGCTTTGCAGCGGCAGGTTGATGACAGAGCGTTAGTGCTACAAACCCGTCGCCAGCAGTTAACTGATGCTGCTGCCGCTCAGAAAAGCAGCTATCCAACCGGGTTATTGCCCGATTCTATGGGGAATCAGCTTGTTTTAGATCTCGTGGCCAATTTTACGGTCGAGCGGTCACCGGAGCAGACAGCGTCGGCTAATGAACTGCAGCAGCAACTTACGCGCAAGGCGTCAACGGTCGATGAGCAGTTAGAATCGGCCCGGGTTGCTCAGCAAGCGCTGGCTTCAGAGCAGGGTGGCATTAGCAACGAAATTGCCGCTGACGAGCTGAGGCGTACGCAACAGGCTGAATTACTCCGTCAGGTTGACGATGAGCAGCAGCAGTGTAAAAGCTGGCAGCAGCTAAACGGCCTTATCGGCTCAGCCACAGGCGACAAGTATCGCAAGTTTGCTCAAGGCTTAACGCTGGATCATCTCATTCACTTGGCGAACCGGCAGCTGGTGAGCCTGAGTGGCCGCTATAGTCTTGCGCGGGCCACTGGCGGTGAGTTGGATCTGGAGGTTATTGATAGCTGGCAAGCAGATAGCCGCCGACATGTGCGTACCTTGTCTGGCGGTGAAAGCTTCCTGATCAGCCTGGCGCTGGCATTAGCTTTAAGCGATCTGGTAAGTAACCGAACATCCATCGATTCACTATTTTTGGATGAAGGCTTTGGCACGCTCGACGCTGAAACGCTGGAAGTCGCGTTGGCCGCGCTTGATAGCCTGAATGCCAGCGGCAAAAGCATCGGCGTTATTAGCCACGTCGAGGCCCTCAAAGAACGTATTCCGGTAAAAATTGAGGTGCGACGTAAGGCAGGCTTAGGCGTTAGCTCAGTACACGTTATCGGGCCTGCTTAATATCAACAGCCCCGTGCTCGTTTGTTTACACTCTGGGGCGTGCTTTCCGGAGTACCGCTAATCAGCGTGGTGTCAGGCTACAACCAAATGGGTTTGTGCGTACTCCACCCGATCTTCAACACTAACCGGCAACGATTTTAGTTTTTCGACATGTTTCAGATTGAGCAGCAATCCGCGGTCGTTGGCTAGCTGTACGTTCAGGCCGGGCCGGGCGTTCAGCTCAAGCACCAACGGTCCTAAGTGCTTGTCTAAGACAATGTCGACCCCCAGATAGCCTAACTGCACGATATCCGCACACTGGGCTGATAACTCCATAATCTGCTGCCAGTGCGGAATGATCAGGCCACGGGTGTCATTCATCGTATCCGGGTGGAAGTTCTGGACCCGGTTTTGAGTAACACCCAGACCGGTAGCGCCGGTTTTAAGGTCGATACCTACGCCAATGGCACCTTGGTGTAAGTTTGCTTTGCCATCAGACAGTCGGGTAGGAAGCCGAATCATTGCGGCGACCGGAATGCCCTGAAATACAATCACGCGAACATCCGGTACGCCCTGATAACTCAGCTCGTTGAATACCGGGTCAAACTGCACCATGTATTCAACCATTGCGCAGTCTGGCAGGCCGCCCAAGCTGTGCATACCGCTGAGAATATTCGACAAATAATGCGTCACAAAATCCAGCGTCATTAACTGGCCATTGGCTTTGCGGAAAAACTCTCCGGAACGGCCGGTAACCACTACAATGCCGTCACCTCCGGCGCCTTGCGCGGGTTTAATAACAAACTGATCGTAATTCTCCACCAGCTTGCTGAAGCCACGAATTTGTCGTTCTGTTTCTATCACACCGTAAAGTGCCGGTACTGCAATACCGGCCTTTTTCGCTAGGTCTTTAGTCTTGAGTTTATCGTCTACCAATGGGTACCGGCTGCGTTTGTTGTAACGCATGATGTAATCCGCGTTACGCTGGTTTAACCCGAGTACGCCAAGTTCCCTCAGTCGTTTTGGAGAGGCGAACATTAGCTATCCGTCCGGTTGTGGTTAAGCGCGGCCTTAAAGCGGAATAGTTCGGTTAAGCGATAGCCTGTGTACCGGCCCATTAACAAGCTCATGGCCAGAACCAGCAGCAGCGCTTCGGGGAATACGAACAAAAAGTGCGTCACTAAGCTGTGGGTCATCACTACGTAACCAATGCAGGCGACCACCAAACTGCCGACGCCTTGCATTATTGCCTCGCTCGGCCCGCGCTCTTCCCACACTAACGACATACGTTCAATCGTCATCGCGAGAATTACCATCGGGAATAGAGCGATAGACAAGCCGCGCTCCAACCCGAGATGAGCGCTAGCGACGCTGATTACGGCGAGTAAAAGTACGACAATAGTCACTACGGCGGTTAATCGGGGTACCAGCAGTAATCGCAATTTTTCCAGATAAAACCGGAACAGCAAACCGATAGCAACGATAGTACTGAATAAAATTACGCCCCAAATCAGCTCGGTTTCCCGAAACGCCAGAGCGATGAGTATTGGCATAAATGTGCCAAAGGTTTTAACCCCTATGAGGTTACGCAGGAATACCACCAACAAGGCACCGATCGGAACGGTAAGTAGCACGCGATAAACGTTTTGAGTCTGTACGGGTAAGTTGAATAGTGAGTAGTCCATCACCTTGGAGCCGAGATTCTCTGCGCGCTTATTGGCGACGCTGATCATTTCGCGATAACTCTTCGTCACCGAAAACTGAATCGTGGGTTTTTCGACACCATTGACGCGCAGTGTCGGATCATCGCCTATTTTCCACAGTAAAAATTGGTTCGGTAAGCCGGGCTTGCCACTTTTAGGGTCGAAGCTCAGCCACTTGTCGCCATTGTGAACCTGCAACCACGGCATCAGTTGCGCGTGGTTTTTTGCCTCGCCGAGTTTCAGGCCGAACAATATCCGGCTTGGAATTCGGGCACCTTCAAGCACATTCTGAATACGACGTACCCACTGCTGATCTGAGTTTGTATCACTACGCAGTAGTTCGACATTTTCATTCGGAACCGCTGAGTTCAGCTGCTGTAGTAGCTCTCGGGTAAAGCTGGCGATATCAGCCGACTCTTCGCGCACGTCGGTCAGTATCGACCGAATCGCAGCACCAAACGGCTCCGGATAAACGGGCTTCTCCGGGAAGGCCGGAACGTCTTTATCCCATAACTCTGTGCTGCGGGAATCGTCTGCCAGTGTAACGCGGTAATACAACACGCTACTTTTTCCGGCCCGACGTATCGCCCAATCAGCGACCCGCTGCTTGCCTTCGTTAACAGCCAGTCCCCAGCCGGTCGAGATAAAGTCTTCGTCCAAAACAATAAAGCTAGGTGGGTTGTCGGGGATGGCCAGCTCGACTTTTGCACCTTTATTGCCGCCATTCACCAGCAAGCGAGCTTGAACGGTCCAGACTTCGGTGTCTGCCTTGGGTTTTAGCGGCAGACCGAGGACCGACGCTTTATAGGTGATGAGACCCACACCAATTGCCGTCAGCACTAATGCCAGTAATTTGACGTGCAAATTTTTCATACGAGTGTTTCCGGGTGCAGGCTAAATTTATAGTGATTTGCGGTTTACCGAACTGCAGCGCCAGTTATGCCGGAGCTCGGGCAGGCGACTAACCTACGTGTTCTTTTGTAGCATTGTTTGTAACGTTGCTGGCTTATTCGCAAGCCGCTTTGGTCATAAAGGTACTTTCAGCATCAACAATAGCCCGTCCTTCGAGGAACTCACGGCCAAGCAGTATCGGATAAATGTAATTCCTCCGATCCGCCAGTGTGAATTCAACTTCGTAGCTACGACCGTCAAAACAAATCGGCAGCGTAACGACGGATCTCCGGTCATATTCATCGGCATCGCCCTTAATACGCACCTTACGGATTCGAGGCCGTTCAATCGAGACGATTTTCTCTTTGTCTTTCAGATCGGTAACGACAAGGTCAAATCGCGACCAGCGCTTGCCATCACGCTTAAAATTTTCCACGTTAACGGCATATATCGAAGATGTTTTAGCGCCGGTGTCCAGCTTGGCTTTGGTTACAAGATCAGCCGAGACGACGGTGACTTTTTCAACCCAGCCAGCAATGACCTTGCCCGGAGTGCGGCTACTGGCAGTGGCATTGGCGGCAAATACCAGGCCGCAGAAAATGACCAATAATTTTAGACAGGACATGGGCTTTGCGTTTCGTAGCGTGGAATTCAATGTCGTCATCACTGTGTCTGTTTATCCTTGTATCGTTTGATGAAAAATGGCCAATGTCAATTAACGAACATGCTGCGACGTGTTGAATAGCGCGGGGCGATTACACCCCGCTGTACTGCGCCGTACAGTCGTTCGGTCATTTTCTATTCAGGATGATCTATGGCGGCATCCGGTAGTTTTTTAGCATCCGGTGGGGTGGGCGTTGCCGACGGTGAAGCGTCGTCCACACCGCCTTCAGATGGGTTTGATTCCGAATCAGTCGGATTGTTCACCGCATCAGCTGCTGCGGCCTGCGCGGCAGCCCGGGCGGCCTTGGTCTTTTCTGCGCCATCTTCATCGTTATTGGTCGGTTGCGAGAGCACTGCCTCAGCGGCTTGTTTAGCTGCTTCACGTGCCGGCGCAACTGCATCATCAGCGGCCCGTTCAGCTTGCAAGCCGGCTGCAGCGTTATCGTTGTCGGTTTCTATCCCAATATGAAATGCGGCGAACCCGGGCATTACCATTTGATTTAGCGCCATACCAAGAACCCGGCCTTGCACACGACTAACAATCGCCGAAGACTGGTTGGTTATAGGGTCGAACACCGTGCCCAGCTGGTCGCCGGGTTTAACCTTGGCGCCTAGTCGTGTAGCGCTAAGCAAAATACCGCCACGATCAGCCCGCAACCACTCAGACTTGTAGAACACCGGCTGCGAAAAATTCCGCCGTCGGCCTTGCGGCAAAAAGCCTAACTCAATCATGCTTTGCCGAACGGCTTTAACGCCAGCAGCCACTTCCTTGGGTTGTAACCGCAGTGGCTCGCCGGCTTCAATGGTGATGGCAGGAATTCCCGCGTCGGCAGCAGCTCGTCGCAAGGTGCCCAGCGCTCCGCTGGTATGCAGCACAGCAATTTCGCCAAAGGTTTTTGAAAATTCGCCGACCTTCGGGT
>CAJQNE010000261.1 GCA_905479545.1 uncultured Gammaproteobacteria bacterium
TGAGGGGTACCTTATTAATGAGTTTCTCGCGCCTAAAACCAATAAGCGCGACGACCAATGGGGCGGTTCCGCAGAAAACCGCATGCGCTTCCCGCTGGAAATCGTCAAACAAACCAGGGAGGCGGTTGGCGACAACTTTATAATTATTTTCCGCCTATCGATGCTCGACCTGGTTGAAGACGGCAGTAGCTGGGATGAAGTGGTTAGTCTGGCCAAAAAGCTGGAAGCAGCAGGCGTTACTATCATTAATACCGGTGTTGGCTGGCATGAAGCACGCATTCCGACTATCGCAACCTCCGTTCCTCGAGGTGCTTTCAGCTGGGTAACGAAGAAAATGCGTGAACACGTCAGCATTCCGCTCATTACCACCAACCGTATCAACGCCCCGGAAACTGCCGAAGAAATCCTCGCCCGCGGTGATGCCGATATGGTTTCTATGGCCCGACCGTTTCTGGCCGACCCTGAGTTTGTGATAAAGGCTGCCGAGGGCCGTGCTGACGAAATCAACACCTGCATTGGCTGTAACCAAGCCTGTTTAGACCACACCTTTAAGATGAAACGCTCTAGCTGCCTGGTCAATCCTCGCGCTGGCCATGAAACAGAGCTTAATTACTACCCCACCGACCGACCCAAAAAATTCGCCGTCGTAGGTGCAGGTCCCGCCGGGCTGGCCGCATCAACTGTGCTCGCTGAGCGTGGCCACGACGTAACGCTTATTGATGCCAGCGATGAAATCGGCGGACAATTCAACATGGCCAAGCTTGTGCCAGGCAAAGAAGAGTTTTACGAAACGATTCGATATTTCAATAAGAAAATTGAGCTCACCGGCGTAAAGCTGCAGTTAGGCCGCCGCGTATCGGCCATTGACCTAATAGAAGGTGAGTTTGATGAAATACTGCTCGCGACCGGTATTTCACCGCGAACCCCGCCCATTCCGGGTATAGACCACGACAAAGTGCTCTCTTATATAGATGTATTGCGCGATAAAAAGCCAGTGGGCGACAGCGTGGCAATTATTGGCGCCGGTGGCATCGGTTTTGACGTTGCCGAGTATTTGTCCCACCAAGGAAAATCGCCCACCACCGACATTCAGTTGTTCAACAAGGAATGGGGCGTTGGCGATCCTGAGAAGACCCGCGGCGGTTTAGCCAAAGCAGACCCGGAACCCAGCCCACGTACTATCCATTTACTGCAGCGTAAAGAAGAAGCTCTAGGCAAACGCCTAGGAAAAACTACCGGCTGGATACACCGCAGCTCATTAAAAGCCAAGAAAGTGAATATGCTCGGTGGCGTTAGTTACGAAAAAATCGACGATGCTGGCTTACATATCGAGCAAAACGGCAAGGTCGAAATATTGCCGGTCGACAATGTGATTGTTTGCGCCGGTCAAGAGCCGAACCGCGAGCTGAAAGCTGCGTTAGACACCGCCGGCATTGTCACCCACCTGATTGGTGGTTCGGACGTAGCTGCGGAGCTCGACGCAAAACGGGCAATTAACCAAGCCAGCCGGCTAGCCGCCACCCTATAAGTCGAAAGGCAAATGGATCTCCGTTAACTCCATGGCTCAGAAACCCGCTGTGCTGTTTATCTATCAGCACGGCTATCAGCGCCGCTATTACCAGCAACTCTGCGCCAGCAATGCTTTTCGCGGGCTAAATCCGCGATTAGCGTTCTACTGGGCGCTACGCTGGCCAGCGGCCGGCGCTCCAAAGCTGTTAACCGCAGAAGTGGATAGCATTACTGGCTTTCAGCAACATAAGCGGCAACTTCGGGGCCAGAAACCACTCACCACCCTGCTCCGCTGGCGCTCCCGATGGGACTACCGCTGCTGGTACCGGGTGTTCCAGTTGAAAAAACCGAGCGTTATAGCTTGTTGGAATGGCAACAACCCCGGCTATCGCGCTGCGCGGTTAGCGGCGGAGCGGCTCGGCATACCTTGCTTCGTATTCGAAAATGGCCCGTTGCCAAATAGCACCACTTGCGACCCCCAAGGCGTCAACGCACGCAACAGCCTGACACGCGATGCAAACTTTTACCGGGGCTATGCGAGCAAAATTAAAAACACTGCGCTCGACAGCACAATTGCTGTGCGGCTTAGCGAAATGCCTATGCCCGACGAAATCAGGCTGCCCGAACGCTATATTTTTGCGCCTTTTCAAGTACATGAAGATACGCAACTGCTTGCTTATTCGCCTGCCATACCCGACATGCCAACGTTTTTTACCTGGCTAAGTCAGGCTGCTGATGCTTTGGGAATAACCATCGTTGTAAAACAGCACCCCAGCTGTAAACAGCGCTACTCGCTGCAACATCCCGGAATTCTGTTCGCCGACGGCAATAGCACCGAGCAGTTAATTCGCGAGTCTGATGCAGTGGTGACTATTAACTCCACGGTCGGATTAGAGGCGATTATGCTCGGCAAGCCAGTCATTACTCTCGGCGCGGCGTACTATAACCTGCCCGGATTAACACTAACGGCGAATACCGAAACTCAACTTGTAGAACAGTTGAAAAACGTCAAAAACTGGCCAGACGACGAACCACTCCGCCGGGGGTTTATCCACTACCTCAGGCAACATTATCTTTTACCGGGCGACTGGCGAGATGCGAGCGAACAACACTGCATGGCCGTTAAGCAACGCTTAACGGCTATCCGTTAACAGCCAGTCGATACAAGCATCGGCAACCTGCCGACGAGACTCCGCTGACGAAAAAGTGTGGTCACACTGAGGAAAGTCCCGCTGAGTTACAGTTGCCTGAGCGACACATTTTTTCAAAACTTTGTCGCTCTTTACTAACTCACGAAACTCGCCCGCAACATAATCATTACCGCTCAACAGCAACAGCACGTCACCACTGAACCGCTGCCAGCCCTTGAGCATTTTTGGTAAAAACTCCGGGTCCATAGCAGCTGGCGCGGAACTTATAACTGACTTGGGAGGCTGGCTATCAGCCAGAGTCGTTGTACTGGCCCCGGCAGCCTGCTCTGCGCTCTTTCGCAGGCCCAGCAACTCCAACAATGAAACAACACTACCTGATACATCGAACTTACCGCGAACAATTTTTCGCCACAGTTCCGGCGAGGCAAGTCGTTGTAAATAGTAGTTTTTCAAATAGGTTTTTGCCAATCCGGCTGGTGACCGAACCCATGGGTTGACCAGGATCAACCGGGAAACACGAGAATCCTGCGGGGCATATAACAAAGCGGCTGAAGCAGCGTCGCAAAGTCCCCATAACGCGGTTTTCTGCAACGACGGCAGCTCAAAATGCAAGACGTTCATGGCTGCGGCAATGTCATCACTGATAGCTGAAAAATCACGCCAATTACCACTGCTATCGCCCATGCCACGATAATCAAACCGAAAACAGGCGATACCGGCTTTCGATAACTCTCTTGCCAACAGAACAAACTGCCGGTGGCTGCCGACGCGATACTGTGGCCCGCCAACAATTAATAACACCGCCTGTTTAACACTGGTAACCGGAGTGTGTAAGACAGCGGTGAGCGTCTCGCCGTTACAATCAATCAATAACGGCTTTTCACCACAGGAGTCTGATACTACCGCCAGCGCCTTAGTCATATTTACCCACCATCGCAGCGGTAGTTGCGGCTACCAACGCAGCATTTTCAGCAATTTCGGGCGTCTGCCAAAATAGCTCGCCTGCTAGAGTTTGCAGCTCTACGTCTACGCTGTTCTGCCATTCCTCTAAACGCTTCTGCTGAGCTCCCGGCAACGGCTTATCAGAATTAGCAGCAACCTGAAACCAACTCACCGGCGCCGTCAGGGTTTCCGGCACTACAGCAGCTTCAATCTCAGCCACTAGCTCCGGGGCCAGGCCATAGCCTGCTACCTCAAGCACTTCACCGCGCTCAAGTTGCGCGCGCAGGTCTTTTGCCGTTTCTTTATTGCCTGAGAACGCGCCAGCCGCCAGCCGCAAACGCAAAAACTGTTGCACAAATTGCTTGCCATTCAATACTGGCTGCCAAAGTAGTAGCTGTGAGGCCTTAACCTGCGGACTAAGCTCTAACGCCATTAGTCCGCCGAGGCGCAAACCGAACAAAGCCGGAGACTTGCCGCTTTGCTGATCCAGCCAGTGCCAGCCAGCGAGCAAGTCACCTTGCCACTGCGACCAACGGGCCTCTGAGTGTTCGCCAAAACTATCGCCACAGCCGTATAAGTCAAGCTGCAGCACTGAGC
>CAJQNE010000262.1 GCA_905479545.1 uncultured Gammaproteobacteria bacterium
CTGGAAAGTTGGATTCACGGTTTGTCGGGAGAATACAACGCTATGCAGCTAGGTCATCGGCGTCGCTTCGCCATGGAATGGCAGGGCGCACCGCATCCGGTATTCAAAGGTAATCTGAATGCCACTGATTTACTGATATGCAAACGCTAAAGGCCGGTGAGGTAAGGCGAGTCATCGCGCTGGTGAAACAGCGTAAGTCAAAAGTTAAGCAAAGCCCGTTGTGGCGATCGATATGTGCAGATTTGGGTATTGGCGAAAGCAGTGCCGATGGTCGCTGGGTGAATTTTTCGGCGGACGACCGGGCGCTTTTGTGTAGCGCGGTTCGTCAGCAAACCGGTTTTGATCCGCTAGTCGATACTTTGCCGGATGCAGGCTCAGCTAGTCGGCTAGAGATGGCCGGAGCAATAAACCAGGAAAAGCATGCTCGCGCAGCAGTAGGTAGAGATCGACTGCTGCTGGCAGTGCCGTGCGGTGAGCTATTGGTCGATGGCGTCGCTTACAAGGTGCCGCCCGGCGCTGCGATGTGGGTTAATTGGCAGGAGGTGGAGCTGGCAGCCGATCAGGCGTTGATTATTGTTGAAAACAAAGCGGCTTTCCTAAATTGGCATCGTAGTAAGTTACCGGCTGCGTTGAAGTCGGCCGTAGCGGTTTATCGAGGCGATAATCTGGAGGCGAGGGCGCTGGTAAGTTGGTTGCAGACCCTGCCCGCTAAGCGCGTAGTGGGTGCCTATGATTTTGATCCCGCCGGTCTGGCTATGGCTCGGGAGCAGGGCGTGGGTGCTATTTTGGTGCCTTCGCAACCGAATCGCTTTCTGGAGCAGCGTGGTGGCGCGCTGCATAAGCAAAGCGCCTTTGCCGACCAACACCGGCAGCATGAATCGAATCGCCGTTGGCTGTGTGAAGCGGCTGAACCGCTATGGCGTTGGATGGAAACCAACGGCAGCAGTATTACTCAGGAAGCGATGCTGGAAGCGGAGGAGATGCTGAAGTTAGTTCGGTTATAAGCGCTGCTTTAATGCTGATGGCGAGGATGTGTCGGTAAAGTATAAAAAGCTGCTGCGCCTTATTGCGGCAGGGCTTTGCGGCAGGTATAGTGCGCGGCCTTGAGCAGGCGCGTAGCTCAGTTGGTTAGAGCACCACCTTGACATGGTGGGGGTCGTTGGTTCGAATCCAATCGCGCCTACCACATTGTGGGTATTGCCTAGGCAATGCCCTTTTTGTGTTGTAAGCCGCTGTTCATTAGAATTCCGTTAGTCGGAATCACTGCAGTTGCTGCCGCACAACGTTAATTTTGGAGTTTGGATATTTCATCTAAGAGAGATCGTCGCAACCAAGAGATTACTGCACCACAGGTGCGGGTGATTGATCAGGAGGGCGAACAAGCTGGCGTAATGAGTATTGCAGCAGCGATGGCGCTGGCCGCGGAGTCGAGCATGGATTTGGTGGAAGTTGCACCGAACGCAGAACCGCCGGTTTGTCGCGTGATGGATTTTGGTAAGTACCTGTTTGAAAATAATAAAAAGGCCAATGAGGCCAAGAAAAAAACCAAACAGATGCAGATTAAGGAAATTAAATTCCGACCAAACACCGATATTGGTGATTACAACATTAAGATGCGCAATATCAACCGCTTCTTTGATGATGGCGATAAAGTAAAAGTAACGCTGCGGTACCGCGGTCGTGAAATGCAGCACCAGGATTTGGGTCGGGCGTTGCTCGAACGGATTCGTGACGATTTGGAAGGCACTGCGGTTGTTGAGCAGTTTCCGAAAATGGAAGGCCGCCAGCTGATTATGGTGATGGCGCCGGTTAAGAAAGAAAAAGGGGCGTAAAGCTCGGCGTTGCCCTGTTTGAGTTGATTGTTTTTAACTTAATGAAGTAGCGGCGCTTTTTGTTGTTTGTAGTGGGTCAATCGTGTCACCCCTGCAAGCGTTTATTATCTAAAAGGAGTACACGACATGCCAAAAATGAAGACGAACCGCGGTGCGGCGAAGCGCTTTTCCCGCACGGGTAAAGGCGGCTTTAAACGCGCTCAGTCGTTCAAACGCCACATTCTTACCAAGAAGAGCTCTAAGCGGAAACGCCAATTGGGTTCAATCGAGCAAGTTGCGAAGGCCGACGTGAAAATGGTCAACCGCATGTTGCCGTATTCATAAGGGGAGAATGACAGATGGCTAGAGTTAAACGTGGTGTGCAAGCGCGCGCCAAGCACAAAAAAGTTCTTAAGAAAGCGAAAGGTTATTACGGTGCCCGCAGTCGGGTCTATCGCGTAGCGAACCAGGCCGTTACCAAAGCCGGTCAATATGCTTACCGTGACCGTCGCCAGAAGAAGCGTCAATTCCGCGCATTGTGGATTGCCCGTATCAACGCTGGCGCCCGTCTGCATGGCCTTTCTTACAGCGTATTCATGCACGGCTTGAGCAAAGCCGGTATCGAATTGGACCGTAAGGTTCTGGCTGAAATGGCGATTAACGAACCAGCAGCCTTTGCAGGGCTGTGCGAGCAGGCAAAATCAGCCGCCGCTTAAGGCTCTGATTTACTGCTGGCACAAAAGGGGAAAAGCCTGCTTTTCCCCTTTTTTAATGCCCGGGTTTAACGTCAGAATCTATGCCGGGTATTGAGCAACACCAGATAAATTGCCAGATAAACGACTAGTCACACTCTTAATTTCTTTACAGCGAGTATCGCCGTGGAAAACCTGAACACTATTCAGGCTGAAGCCGAAGCCCGTATTGCCGGGACTAACGATTTAGCCGCACTCGACGAAGTGCGCATTGCCTATTTGGGTAAAAAAGGCGAGCTAACCAGCCTGCTAAAGCAGCTGGGCAAGTTAGCGCCCGAAGACCGCCGTGAAGCCGGGGCACAGATCAATGCTGCCAAGCAGGCTGTGCAGCAATTACTTGAGGCGCGCAAAACCGAGTTAGGCGAAGCGAAGCTTGCTGCTCAGCTGGCGAGTGAAACGATTGACGTGACACTGCCGGGCAGGGGCAAGCCCTCTGGTGGTCTACACCCGATTACCCGCACCCTGAATCGCATTGAGACGTTGTTTCGCGAAGCGGGTTTTGATGTCGAATTAGGACCGGAAGTTGAAGATGATTATCACAACTTCGAGGCGCTGAATATTCCCGGCCATCACCCCGCACGGGCGATGCACGACACCTTCTATTTCAACCCTACAACGGTATTGCGTACCCACACTTCACCGGTGCAGGTTCGCACTATGGAAGCGGGTACGCCGCCGTACCGGCTCATTGCGCCGGGCCGGGTGTATCGCTGTGATTCAGATTTAACGCATACGCCGATGTTCCACCAGGTTGAAGGGCTGGTGGTCGACAAAGACATAAGTTTCGCCGATTTAAAAGGCGTGCTCGATGCCTTCCTCAAAGCGTTTTTTGAAGTCGACGACCTGACCGTTCGCTTCCGTCCGTCGTTCTTCCCGTTCACCGAGCCATCGGCAGAAGTGGATATTGAATGTGTGATGTGTAGCGGTAAAGGCTGCCGCGTCTGTAGCCATACCGGTTGGCTGGAAGTGCTCGGCTGCGGCATGGTGCATCCGAACGTATTCGGCCACGTCGGTATTGATCCCGAGGAATTCACTGGCTATGCCTTTGGCATGGGGGTTGAGCGGTTGGCGATGCTTCGCTACGGCGTAAATGACCTGCGCCTGTTTTTTGAAAACGACCTACGTTTTTTGCAGCAGTTTAGCTAGCCAGATTATTGCGAGCGAAGCCTAGCCGTCATTGCGAGCGCAGCGCGGCAATCTCTGTGCTCAAAGATTGCCGCGCTGCGCTCGCAACGACCAAGGGTGTTGCAGACAGAATATGAATAAGGGAACACGATGAAATTTAGTGAGCAGTGGGTTCGCGAGTGGGCTAACCCGGATATAGCGACGCAGGCGCTGGCTGACCAGTTGTCACTGGCGGGCCTGGAAGTCGATGGTATTGAACCGGCTGCTGGCGAGTTCAGTGGCATTGTCGCCGGCCAGGTGATTGCATTGGAGCAACACCTGGATGCTGACAAGCTGCGTATTTGTACCGTAGAAGCTGGCGAGCACAATATCGACGGCAAGCCGCTGCAGATCGTTTGTGGTGCACCGAATGTGGTCGAAGGCATGTTTGCGCCGTTAGCGACTGTCGGAGCTGTGCTGCCGGGTGGCATGAAGATTAAGAAAGGCAAGCTGCGCGGCGTTGAGTCGTTTGGCATGTTGTGCGGCGCTGCTGAATTAGGCATTGCCGATCAGGTCGATGGCCTTTGGTCGCTGCCTGAAACCGTGCCGGGCACCGATGTTCGTGAGCTGATGCACCTCGATGACCAGGTTATCGAAGTTGATTTAACCCCGAACCGCGGCGATTGCCTGAGTGTGCGTGGTGTCGCACGAGAAATTGCTGTGCTTAATCAGTGCCCGCTGACTGAGTTGGATATTCCACAGGTTGCAGCGACCAGCTCTGCTTCTCTGCCCATTTCGATTGAAGCGCCGGAAGATTGCCCGCACTACGTCGGTCGGGTACTAACGGGACTTGACGCTACGGCGACAACCCCGAGCTGGTTGGTTGAAAGGTTGCGTCGAGGCGGAATCCGGAGTCTCGGGCCGCTGGTGGACGTGACGAATTACGTACTGCTTGAACTTGGTCAGCCGATGCACGCATTTGCGCTGAATAAGCTTAGCGGCGGCATCGTTGTGCGTCGTGCTAAAGCGGATGAGTCGCTGGAGCTGCTTAACGACGAGACCATCAAGCTCGACGACGATGTGTTGGTCATCGCTGATGGCAACGGCCCGGTTGCGCTGGCAGGCATCATGGGCGGCAGCGCGACGGCTTGCGACGACGACACCACGGATATTCTGCTCGAAAGCGCGTTCTTCGCACCACTGGTGGTTGCTGGCAAAGCCCGTCGCTTCGGTCTGTCGACAGATTCATCGCACCGCTTTGAACGTGGCGTTGACCCAGCCCTGCAAACGCTAGCCATTGAGCGCGCTACCGCGCTGCTGCTGGATATCTGTGGCGGCGAAGCCGGTGCGTTACTGGAGCAGGGCTCAGCTCAGCTGGAGCGGCCGGTTTTAACATTGCGAAGTGCCCGAATTGAACGCCTACTCGGCGTTCCGTTTGAAGCAGCGCAGGTTGAAGATATTCTTGAGCGTCTGGGTATGAGCCTGCAAGCGACCGGCGGTGGCTGGCAAGTTACCCCGCCGAGCTGGCGTTTCGACATGGAGCGTGAAGAAGATTTAATTGAAGAGCTGGCACGTGTACGTGGCTATGATTCAATTCCAACCGCAACCGCACCAGCCCGCATGGCGCCGCGTGGTTTGAGCGAAGCGCAACTGCGGCTTGAGCGCATGCGTAACGTGCTGATTGAGCGTGGTTATCAGGAAGCGGTGACATATAGCTTTGTTGATCCGAAGCTGCAGTCGATGTTGATGCCTGGCGTTAAAGCACTGGATTTGGCGAATCCTATCTCCAGCGAGCTAGCACAGATGCGCCTGAGTCTCTGGCCGGGTTTGATCGAAGCGCTGCGTTATAACGTCAACCGTCAGCAACCGCGTGTGCAGTTGTTTGAAACCGGATTGCGCTTTGTGCCTAAAGGTGAAGATGCGGGTGATATTAGCCAGCTGCAGCAATGTGATGGCATAGCGGGCTTATTGTGGGGCACGGCGATGCCGGAGCAGTGGGACAGTGCTGATAGCACTCGTCCTGCTGATTTCTACGATATTAAGGCCGATGTAGAAGCATTGCTGGCCTGTGGTGTTCAAACAGGCTGGCAGTTTGTTGCCGCTGAGCACCCGGCGTTACACCCCGGCCAAACCGCTGAAGTACAGCTTAATGGTGAGGTGATTGGCGTGGTGGGCCGTCTGCATCCTAAGATTGGCCAGCAGCTAGGCCTGAAGCGTTTGCCGTTGATGTTTGAGTTGGACCAAGCGCCTGTTATGGCAGCGCAACTGCCTGAATTTTCACCAATTAGTCGCTTCCAAACCAACCGTCGTGACTTAGCGTTGGTGGTGGATGAGGGTGTTTCTGCCGCGCAATTACGCGCAGCTATCGAAAAAACCGCCGGCGAAGACTTGCAGGAAGTCGTCATTTTCGACGTTTTTGTCGGCGAAAACATCGAAAAAGGTAAAAAAAGCATAGCCTTGGGCTTGATTCTACAAAGTGTTTCGAGCACGCTAGGCGATGAAGTAATGGATGTAACGATGCAAAAAGTTGTCGATTCATTACGAACAGAACTTGGCGCAGAAATTCGTTAAGGCGTCATTTGGGGTGGGTTTGCCGCTTGAAGTGGTAAGCCCCAAGCAAGATTAGAGAATGAAAGTTGGCATTAACCAAAGCAGATTTAGCTGAAAAGCTCTACGACGATTTAGGCTTAAACAAGCGGGAAGCTAAAGAGTTTGTCGATCTGTTTTTCGACGAGCTACGAGGCTCGCTCCAACGGGGCGTGTCGGTAAAGCTCTCCGGCTTTGGTAATTTCGGGTTGCGCGATAAAAGCGAACGCCCGGGCCGTAATCCGAAAACCGGTGAAGAAATACCGATTTCGGCACGTCGGGTAGTGACTTTCCGTCCTGGTCAAAAATTGAAAGCGCGGGTAGAAGTCTATGCTGGAACCGAGTAATAACGACGAACTCCCGCCCATCCCGGCGAAACGCTATTTCACTATTGGTGAAGTTAGCGAACTCTGTGATGTAAAGCCCCACGTATTACGCTATTGGGAACAAGAATTCGGTGACCTGAAACCGGTTAAGCGTCGCGGTAACCGTCGCTACTACCAGCGTCAGGATGTAATGCTGATTCGTCAGATTCGTGCGCTACTGTACGAGCAGGGCTACACCATAGGTGGTGCTAAGCAACGCTTAACCGGCGATGAAGCTAAAGACGATGCCAGTAGTACCCAGCAGGTTATTAAGCAAATGCGCGTAGAGCTGGAAGGTATCCTGCATCTGTTGCAGCACTAGCTAAAATAAAGCTGAAAATACTTAAAGCGGTCGGGTACAATGCCGACCGCTTTTTTAGTGGCTGCTCAGCGGCTGCTAGCAAGCAAAATTCGGGGCGTGGCGCAGTCTGGTAGCGCACTTGTCTGGGGGACAAGTGGTCGCAGGTTCAAATCCTGCCGTTCCGACCAATTTAAGATATCAACGAGGCCCATTAATTTGGGCCTTTTTGATTTTTGGCATTCGTTTTCGTGCCGGGTAGATGCAGTTGCGAACGAGTTACACTGCTAACCAAATTCTGTTGGCCTATTCACGGCGAATTCGAGGCTCACTTCACGCACTGACAGCTGAAGTCACTGAAAGCCGTGGTTTGTCACTTCAGCCGTGAAGCGCATTGATAGGCTCTTTGCTGAATCCGGCCTCTACGGTACACATCAACACGTAGAAACCTCGTCTCGTGCAGCTAAGGCCGCTTGCTGTCACTTCACGGCAGCTCTTCGCTTAAATTAACAGTACCTCTAAGTTAGCTCTCTAGGCAAAGGACTCTTTTGCCTGCGGTTCGCGGGTGGTAAACCAGTTAATAGCTCCAGTTATTGTGAGCCAAAGGCATTTGGTTCAGCCGATCGCGGCGTTCCCGCCAGTCTGGAAGGTGGGTGCCCATTAACGCTTTGAAACGATCATTGTGTTTGCGTTCGAGTAGATGTACCAGTTCGTGTACCAGCACAAACTCAAGGCATTCTGGTGGCATTTTGGCTAGTTCGAGGTTCAGCCAAATGCGCCTTGCTTCGATATTGCAGCTGCCCCATTTGGTTTTCATTTTCTTCACGCCCCAGGCGGTAGGCGCTATGCCGAGCTCTTTTTGCCAGTGGGGCAATAGGCGGCTTATTCGCTCTTTGAGCGTCTGGCGATAGAACTCAGAGAGCACCAGCGCACGGTTCTCTTGCGATGTCGTAGGGCTGACGTGGAGCTGGATTTTCCCCGAGCTAACGTCTATTTCGTGCTTACCGCTGCGCTCAATGACATCAAGCCGGTAGCGTTTTCCCCAAAGGTAGTGGCATTCGCCGTTCACCATTTGCCGGTTCGACTGGCGAGGTTGTTTGGCGAAGTCGTTTTGCTGTTTTTTAATCCATGGAATTCGGCTAATCACTGCCATGCGAACGGCGGTGTCAGTCATTTTTTCGGGAGCGGATACGCGAATGCGGCCATCGGGTGGCAATACGCTAATGTGCAGGTTTTTTATCGGCTTCCTGAGTAGCTGCATTTCCAGAGAGCCAATTTCCAGCGAACTCTTGTTGAGTGAGCCGTTGTTGCTTGAGCTCTTGCCGTTCGGGCTCTTGTGGCCGAGGCTAAGTGTCATCGAATCAGCTGCTAACGATGCCATTACAGAACCACACTGCAACTGATCAAATGGCGGAAGCCACTAAAAATAGCTGCTGTCATACAGCCAGGCATCATTTGTAATCCTTCTGAGCTTTTGCCAGCTCCATAATATCGGCCACGTCTACATTGTAAGCGGCAGTTTCCTCGCGTACGGCGTTGGCTATTTCGCGTTCTTTAAAGCGGTCGCCAATCCAGTCGGCTTTTTTGGTTAGGCGAATGGCGGAATCTATTTTTGTTACCAATACTTCATTTTCGCCAAAGTTATCGTAGAACGCCCGCTTGGCTGCGGAATCAATGGACGAAGGATAGGCCGAGCTAGCAGTTTGGGGTCGGATCACCTTGCGCGACAGCTCGCGGATTTCCCCCAAATATTCTTGGTAATCAATCGCGTTCTGGCGGCGTAGCTGAATAAGCTCGTCCAGTAAGGTCGACATATGCTCGTAGTATTTCGGGTTTACCGGGTTCTCATCAACAATGGTTTTACGCACATTGTTTTCGATGGTTTCGGCCATCGCGCCTTCATTATTGCGAATGTCTTCCGGCAACACTTCAGCGGCGTCAGCGCCTTTTTCAACAATTAGCTCAATCAGACCCAGCTCTTCAAAGTCCATCAGCAGTTCGCTGTCGTCAGCGCGGATATACATATCCAGCAGTGTGCGCATCGCCGGCTCGAAGCGTTTCATATCAACTAAATCGCCGCTTGAAAGCTTTATCTCATCGCGAACCTTTTCAAAGTGAACCACGTCGCGGCGAATGTCGGCTATTTCATCGGCGCTATAACCCGCATCCGCCATTTCGTTGGCGATATTGGCGAAGGCGCGTAGCAGCTTGGCGACGTGTTGATACAGCGTCAGCCGCAGGGCTTCTTTTTCGGATAAATCATCGGCGTTGGCCCCTTCTGCGCAGCAGAAGTAATGGCGATAGTCGGTAATATCACGCGGTGCTTTCACCGGCTCGCAGAGTGCCCGCACCATCTCTAGTGCATTGCTTAGATCTTCTTTGGCTTGCACTAAGCGGTCTTTTAGCAGATCCGCTACGTCGTCCGCGTCGTAGTCTTCGAATGCGCCTTGGGTGTAATCGGAAATGGCTTTATCGAGCGAACGGAATAAATCTTTGTAATCGACAATATAGCCGTATTCTTTATCGTCGCCGTCTAACCGGTTGACGCGGCAAATGGCTTGGAACAGGTTGTGGTCGGCCATTTGCTTATCGATGTACAGGTACGTAGCCGAGGGCGCATCAAAACCCGTCAGCAGCTTGTCTACCACTATGAGCAGTCGCATTTGGCCCGGTTCATCAATGAATCGCTTCTTTACGGCTTTTTCAAACTCTTCAACGCGAGCCGCGGCTTCTTTTTCGGGCTGCTCAAAATAGTCCGCCAGCATCTTGCGGTAAATATCGTATTTGAACAGTTTCTCGGTTAGCCCTTCGCCGGTTTCCTCGCCTTTAATGCTGGTGGCGGTGGGTTGAAAGCTGGTAACGATGGCAACTTTGCCCGCCATGTCCGTATGGCTGAACATCTCATAGGCTTTGCAGGCCTGATACACGCTGCCGCAAACCAACATGGCATTGCCGTAGCCATCCATCAGGCGCGGCTTGGTGTCCATGTCGAACAGAATGTCATTTACAATCTTCTGCAAACGCGACTTACTAGAAAGCACTTTTTGCAAGGTGCCCCAGCGTTGCTTTAGCTGCATTTTGCCCAATCGCGATAAGCCGCTGGTTTTGGCCTCAAACCATTGGTCTACTTTCTTCTGCGAAGTAAGCTGCTGGTCTATATCACGCGCCTCATAGCGTAAATCCAGCACCACTCCATCGGCCACCGCTTCATCAAATTTGTAGGTGTGAATATAGGGGCCAAAAATCTCGACCGATTTTTTCTTGTCCTTCTTCATTAGCGGGGTGCCGGTAAAGCCGACAAACATCGCTTCCGGCAAAATGGCCTTCATCGCTTCGTGCAACTTGCCGGATTGGGTGCGGTGGCACTCGTCAACAAAGACAAATAAATCACCTTTGGCAGAAAAGTCACTAGGCAGCGATTTTTTCAGCTCATCAATAAACGCATCGGTCGCAGCATCATCATCGCTGTCGGAATTGCGGCCAAACTTATGCACCAGCGAACACAATAGCCAGGGCTTGGGAGCATTCAGCGTGGCGACTAAATCGGCGCCGCTTTTGCTGCGGTAAATATCCTCATCAACGCCAGTGAAGACTTTTTCAATCTGCTCATCCAGCTCGGTGCGGTCGGTTACGATCAGCACGCGGCTGTCTTTTACGTTCTCGCGAATCCACTTCGCCAGCCACACCATCGTTAGGCTCTTGCCCGAACCCTGGGTGTGCCAAATAACGCCGCCTTCACGGCGGGCAATATGCCGTTTTGCGGCTTCTATACCAAAGAACTGATTGTGCCGACAGGTTTTCTTAACCCCCGCATCAAACACTATGAAATCGTGCACAATTTGCAGCAGCCGGGCTTTAGTGCAAACGCGGCTTAAATGGAAATCCAATGGGCTGGAGTAGGGGTTGGCAACCTCTTCCTTCCACTCCAGAAAATACTTCTCCGGC
>CAJQNE010000263.1 GCA_905479545.1 uncultured Gammaproteobacteria bacterium
TCGCAGCTCTGCTCGCGAAAAAGCTGTGGCCCCGCGCGACCACGTACCACCCGAGGAGAATGAACCCAAGGACGATGCATACGATCTGGACGATGCGAAGCCACGATTGGCGTTTGGTTTCGGGGTGATCTTTCACTGGACCTCAGACCTGAGAAAACGGGAGGCCGGCACAAGCCGGCCTCCTGAGAATATCGTGACGGATAACCGTCTGAATCAGCTCAGCGTCTTCACGCTCAGTTGCTTTTGCCAGCGTTTCAGCATAATCCTGCGGGGTCGGCTTGCTGCCCCCACCCAAGCTTAAACCGCGTACCTGCAAAAACTCACGCAAGTCATCAATTTTTTCAGGCTTCGGGCCGCCGTGGGTACGGTAGAGCGTCGGAATTTTATGCTTCGCCAGAAACTTAGCCGACGAAACGTTAGCCGCGATCATGCACTCTTCAATAATCTTATGCGCATCATGGCGAACGGTCGCTTCAATGCGATCAATCTTGCGGTTATCGTCGAATACAATCCGACTTTCAACCGTATCAAAATCAATTGCGCCACGCTTGGTACGCTGCTTACGCATCGCCTTATAGAGCGAATACAACTCTTCCAGATGCGGCAGCACTTTTTTATGCTTCGGTGCTATTTTTTGCTCAGGCAAACTATCCGGCAAAAAGCCCAACATCTGCGCTGTCTGGTCGTAAGTCAGCCGGGCATGCGACTTCATCAAACCGTTATAGAACTTCTGCGTGGTCACCACACCCTGCGCGTTCACTGTCATTTCGCAGACCATGCACAACCGCTCGACGTTCGGGTTCAGGGAGCACAAGCCATTCGACAGCACCTCAGGCAGCATCGGAATAACCTGCTGCGGGAAGTACACCGAGTTACCCCGGGTGGCGCCTTCCATATCCAACGGCGAACCACCGGCAACGTAATGCGATACGTCAGCAATCGCCACCAGCAAACGCCAACCGCGACCTTTCTTCTCGCAATAAACCGCGTCATCAAAATCCTTTGAATCAGCTCCGTCAATCGTTACCAGCGGTGTATCACGGAAATCGACGCGATCTTTTTTCGCCGCAGCCGGTACAGACTTACCAAATTTTTTGCACTGCGCTTCAACATCGGCAGGCCATTTAAACGGTATACCGTGCGAACGCATCGCAATATCAATTTCAAGACCCGGGTCACGCTCGCGACCCAACACCATTGTCACCCGACCAATGGGTGGCGTGCGCTTGCTTGGTTGCTCAATTAGCTCAACTTCAACTATCTGGCCGTGCTCGGCCTCACCGCGCCAGTCGCCCGGCACTAAAATTGATTTGGAATGGCGGCTGTTATCCGGCTCAACAAAACCAATGCCCGATTCCATATAGAAGCGCCCGACTACCTCAGTAGTATTACGCTCCAGTATTTCAACGATAGAACCTTCACGGCGTCCACGATCATCCAAACCGGTCACGCGAGCTACGGCTACGTCGCCATGCATCAGCGTGCGCATCTGGCGAGCAGGCAAGAACAGGTCGTCGCCATCGTCATCAGTAATAAAGAAACCAAAGCCATCACGGTGGCCTGCTACTCGTCCCTTATAAAGGTCGAGCGATTCCAGCGGCGCAAAGCCGCCTTTACGGTTCTGCACCAACTGGCCATCACGCACCATCGCGCCTAAACGGCGACGGGTACCCTCGAGGGCGTTGTCATCAGTAACATTGAGAGCCGCAACCACTTCATCGTAATTCAGCGGCCCGCTAGCATCTTCGAGCGTTTTTGTTAGCAGCTCGCGACTAGGCGCAGGCGTGCCGTATTTTTGTTTTTCCCGCTCATGGTGCGGATCATTTTTAGCCCAGGCCTTGTTGCCGCCCTTGTTGTTTCCAGCCGGCTTCTTACCGCCACGTCGCTGGCCATTATTTTTGTTTTTCGGGCCGCCCTGGCCTTTCTTAGCGGGGCGCTTATTATTTTCATTCGTCATGTAGTTTTTCGGTTAATCCTAAAATGCGGCGCTCGCTAAATAGGCGGCGCTCAGATTGCAGTTTACTGCGTATTTGTTACAAGGGAGTGGTAACTGTTGATAAAAGGCTGATATTTAAACCTTTAGAGGAGTCATTAACCGCGCTGCGCTGCAGCGCCAAGGCAATAAATTACCAATTAACCGTTAGCACCCTAATTGAGTTGACAGCCAAGAAGCCCGTCCTTATAGTGCGCGTCCCCACTTAGCCGAGGTGGCGGAACTGGTAGACGCGCTGGCTTCAGGTGCCAGTGGGGGAAACCCCGTGGAGGTTCGATTCCTCTTCTCGGCACCATACATTAAAAACCCCGATAAGACGTAGTTTTATCGGGGTTTTTTCTGCCTGAATGTTATGAGAGCTAGCTTTAGCGGCAATCCCTTCTACAGCAAGAACCCGCTTATTTAGCGGTTTTTCATGCCTGAACTCTGATCCAACAAACCAGCCGACTCAGTAAGATATAGAAATTGAAGGCATGTGAAGTCCAGTAGGTGCAACAATGTCAGGCTTGTTAAAACGAGAATAACTAGAATTGGCTAAAGACACACTGTTACGCCAATGGGCCACGCTGGAGCTTATACCTCGTGAGCCGGCTAAACACTCAACGTCTACAATCACCACTCGACTTAAAGACTTGGGACACGATGTTTCTGTGCGGACGGTTCAACGCGACCTTGTGCAGCTGTCGGCCTATTTCGCCTTTAGCTCTGAAGAAGAAGGTCGAAGTTACCTATGGTTCTGGCCCAAGCTAAGCAAAGGCTTACAACTGCCACTGCCAGACGGGCCAACCAGCCTCGCTTTAATCCTCGCCGAGGAACACCTCAAACCATTATTGCCCCCAGCAACTCTAGAACTACTAAGTCCCGCACTCGCCGGTGCCGAGCACGCTTTAACACAGAAAAATCCGGAGCTTGCCGAATGGAAAGACAAGGTCCGGGTGGTGAGCAGTGGTCCGGCACTCAGCCCCGCATCTGTAGACTCTAAAATTCAGCGCACCGTATACAACGCTTTGCTAAATGACCTGCAAATTGAAATCGAGTATCGAGCGCGCTACCGCGATGACATTAGTCGATACACGATTTCGCCACTGGGGCTTATTAGTCGCGATGGTTTGATCTACCTGCTGGTAGTCGGGCCGTATGAACCTTTCCAGCTGGCATTGCATCGCATTACATCAGCTTTAATGCTCGGAACGGCGGCAACGCCTCCAGACGGGTTTACACTCGAAGGTTACGTAAACAACAACAGCTCATCCGAACCAGAGCCAGCCAAAATTAGACTCAAAATTCGTATGAAGGGCTTTGCAGCCAAGCTACTGCTCGAGCGCCCGCTGTCTTCAGATCAACATATTGAGGCTGACCCAAACGAAGACGACTGGATGATTATCACTGCCACCGTTAGAGAAACGAACGACCTGAAATGGTGGTTGCAGAGCTATGGACGTTGGGTCGAAGTTGTTGAACCGCCTGCGTTGAGAAAACAATTCAAAAAAATCGTTCGCGCGATGAAAAGGCTATACAAATAGCCGCCAGCCGAGTTCGCGCTCTACAGAGAAGCATTACTAGCTAGTACGAGCGAACCCACTAAACGCCGGAGTGGAAGGAGCCCGAATGCGACATTCATCACCTACTCGCTGCAGCCATTCAGCAACGCTCCAATTCCCCCCGAACAGTCTATGGGCACGTTGCGCGGCTGCGATATCACCTAGTGTCACACCGACCAGCCCACTACACCCTTCAAGCTCATCGTTCAACGTTAACCCGGCGTTACGTAATACGTCAGCCAACGCCTTTTCAAGTTGATCTTTTTTAAGGGTATTGAACTCGACTTTAAGATCGAACCTTCGAAGAACTGCAACATCTAGCACGTCCTTGCGGTTGGTAGTACATGCCACCATGCCCCGATAAGACTCCAACTGGCTCAAGAATTCGTTAACTCCACTGACCTCCCATGATTTTTCAGCCATCGATCTGTCAAACAGCAGGCTGTCCACTTCATCAATCAAGAGAAACCGGCTTTTAACATTGTCCTCCGCAAAAATTCGGGCAAGATTTTTCTCGGTGCCGCCATGCCACTTGCTCAGAATATCCGAGACTCGCTGAACATCCAGGCGCACACCTAAAGTTTTCGCTAAGTAACGCGAAAACTCAGATTTACCGGTTCCCGGAGCACCATAAAACAATAACCGGCCCTCCTTCTGCCGCGCCAGAAATTCGGCAACATTATCAACCGGTACGTTGGTGTTTACGTACTCCAACGAATACTTAAGAGCGTCCTCTTGCTCCTCCAGCTCGGGCGTTAGCTTGAGCTTTCGCTCCCCCATAGCGGTTAATTTCCCATTCAAGGTACGCAGAAAGTCTCGGCTTATTCCATCGGCATTTTCGCCACCCACATAACTCGCTAGTGTCGCCGCTGACTTAATATCCCCTGCAGAAAGCTGATCATTTT
>CAJQNE010000264.1 GCA_905479545.1 uncultured Gammaproteobacteria bacterium
GCGAAGCCAGTTGGCTATGCCTGGTACAGCATCGGTACAGCGCCCACTACTTGCTGTAACGATACAACACCTTAGGGTTCAGCTGCGATATAACGCTTTGCTTCAGGGGCGATTTTTGGAACGGAGCGCCGAAGGCCGTAGTGGAAAAAATTGTCCCGCTGCAAGCAATTGTTAGGTGCCGCTTCTATGGCTCCCACCTAATTAACGCGTGACCGAATGATTTAAGCGCAAAAATGGGTAGATTGGGCGACGTATAATGCTCACATTCTTGCTCATCCCACTGCCAGCGGTTTGATTGTAGTGCAAATTCTTCGCTACGCATGATGATTTGAAAAAATCTGCCATGAGTATCTTTTGAGGCGTACTTGCTTAGAATTTCCAACGCAGTTTCTCTATTGCTAGCAAGCTCCAAGAGCAATATGTCTTTAGTTTGTTGATTGATGCTCATCTGTTCAACCATTTGCTCGGCAGATAACTCATTTTTCATTGAAAATACCTCTGATTACATACATTGCTGATAATCCTCTTTGAATGTAGAAAATATCGCTTGGCAACTCCATTCACCGTAACACGTTACTTCACCATTTTTGAGAGTAATGAAATGATCTCTCTCAGAGGTTGAGTAGGATGATTGCCCGACTCGGGTTAGCTTGTAATCTAAGCATTCAACACCAGCTCCTTTGGCTGATGCTGAAGTCGGATTTCCGAGAATTTGCATTACACGAGCCTTGTTATCACCAACCGAAACTTGGTTAAGAGCTGACGCAGTAAGTACAGGTGAACTATTTGTAGCGCACGCAGATAAAACGAGCCCCGATGCTATGACAGCTATAAAACTTCCTAAGATTTTCATGTTTTCTCCGATGGTTGAAAGGCACTTAACGCTTTGGTTCAGGTGCAGCCCGAAGGGCCGAACGCAGTGAGTTCTTGGAACGAAGGCGTAGCCGTAGTGGAAAGAATGTCTTCTGCAACCAATTGTTCGGGGACATGCCCGACTGAAACCTAGTGAGTGTTGAACCGGTTTGGCTTATGACTACAGGTTGCAAGAATACTTACCTTCCGCCTTGGGGGCTCACTGGTTGATGTTGGCCGTAACCGTGGCTACTTGCCGACCCAAAAACTAAAACTCAAGAATAGCAGCTGAATTAAATATGCCAAGCAGTTTTCAATATTTCGCTGATTTTTACTAAGGCTCGTTACCACTGAGCGTTTTTACGTTCTTTTCGAATGCGAATTTAACGAACCGAAGCCGTACCCGAAAAGCTGGGCTGAGCTATTAGCTAGCAAGCCTTGAACCGATTAAAAGCTTAGTAAACTCTGCATGTTCCCCGAACGCTAATTAGGTATCACGCTACAAAACACGCCCATAGGGCAGTTAGGTAGCATGGGGTATAACACCCTAAATGCGGATGGTTTTGTATCAAAAAACGTACTTTTCACCGACTTAATCCCATTTTCCGTCTATTTTGTTGCTTAATGGCCTACGCTGTCACCGCAGACGATGCTAGCGCCAAGGTCATTGACAGTGGCTATCGCGACATTTCTAACGTCAGGCTTGTGCGGCCAGCATAGGCTTTAAAAACTGCCCCGTATAAGAAGCCTTAACCTCAGCCACATCCTCCGGCATTCCCTCAGCCACAACCATACCGCCACCATCACCACCTTCCGGCCCCATATCAATAATCCAATCGGCCGTTTTAATTACGTCCATGTTGTGTTCGATAACCACCAGCGTATTGCCTTTGTCGCGTAGGCGTTGGATTACGCCGAGGAGCATTTCTATGTCCTGGAAGTGCAGGCCGGTGGTAGGTTCGTCGAGGATGTAGAGGGTTTGGCCGGTGTCGCGTTTGGCGAGTTCGCGGGCGAGTTTTATTCGCTGGGCTTCGCCGCCGGAGAGGGTGGTGGCGCTTTGGCCGAGGCGGATGTAGCCGAGGCCGACATCCTGCAGGGTTTCTAGTTTACGGCGGAGCGCGGGGACGGCTTCGAAGAACGGTGTGCCTTCTTCTACCGTCATTTCCAGTACTTCGTGAATGTTCTTGCCTTTGTAGCGAACCTGCAGTGTTTCGCGGTTATAGCGTTTGCCGTGGCAGACGTCGCAGGGCACGTAGACATCCGGTAGGAAGTGCATTTCTACTTTAATCAGGCCGTCGCCCTGGCAGGCTTCGCAGCGACCGCCTTTGACGTTAAAGCTGAATCGACCAGGCTTGTAGCCGCGAGTTCGTGATTCCGGCACGCCAGCGAATAGCTCACGAATGGGCGTGAACAGGCCGGTGTAAGTTGCTGGGTTCGAGCGTGGTGTGCGACCGATCGGGCTTTGGTCGATGTCGATGACTTTGTCCAGCTGATCGAGGCCAAGAATGCCTTTGCTGGCTGCAGGGCTGGTGCTGGCGCGGTTTAAATCGCGGGCTGCGGTTTTGTAGAGGGTGTCGTTTACCAGCGTTGATTTACCCGAGCCGGACACGCCGGTGACGCAGGTCATAATGCCCAGCGGAATTTTCACTGTTACGTCTTTCAGATTGTTGCCGCTGGCCTGTTTTATGGTGATGTTCTTTTTCTTGTCTGGCTTATTCCGTTCTTCGGGAATGGCAATGCTGCGTTTACCGGAGAGGTACTGGCCGGTGAGCGATTTAGGGTTGGCGATGACTTCTTCCGCAGTGCCGCGAGCGACAATCTCGCCGCCGTGCACACCCGCGCCAGGGCCGATATCCAGTACATAATCAGCAGCACGAATCGCTTCTTCGTCGTGCTCAACCACAATCACGGTGTTGCCTAAATCACGCAGGTCGGTGAGGGTTTTAAGCAGTCGCTCGTTGTCTCGGGCGTGCAGGCCAATACTGGGCTCATCAAGCACGTACATAACGCCGACAAGGCCAGCGCCAATTTGGCTGGCTAAACGAATACGCTGGGCTTCGCCGCCTGAGAGCGTGTCGGCGCTGCGGTTGATGGAGAGGTAGTCGAGGCCGACGTTAACCAGGAAGCTCAGTCGCTCACCGATTTCACGAACGATTTTGTCAGCAATTTCAGCGCGACGGCCTTCGAGTTTTAACTCGGCAAACCACTTGCTGCAATCGCCGACGGATAAGTCGGCAATGGCGGGTAGCGGTTGATCCGCGACAAAAACATGCCGGGCGGCGGTGGTCAGTCGGGTGCCTTTGCACGACGGGCAGCGTTGCTGGTTGAGGTAGCGGGTGAGCTCTTCGCGTACCTGTACCGAGTCGGTTTCTTTGTAACGACGGTTCAGGTGCGGAATAACACCTTCAAACGGGTGCGTACGAACCATTTTGTTGCCGTTAACACCGGTGTAACGGAATTCGATAGCGGTTTTGCCGGTGCCGAATAACATGATGTCCTGAATCTTTTTGCTCAGCTCCTGCCACGGTGCCTCCACGTCAAAATCGTAGTGTTTGGCCAGCGATTTAATCAGTGCGAAATAGTAGGTGGTGCGTCGGTCCCAGCCACGAATAGCACCGCCGGCGACGCTAAGCTCCGGGTGAGCGACTACGCGACCGGGGTCAAAAAACTGCTCAACACCGAGGCCATCGCAGGTATTGCAAGCACCGCTGGGACTGTTGAATGAAAACAGCTTGGGCTCAAGTTCAGTAACTGCGTAGCCGCAATGCGGGCAGGCGAACTTGGCTGAAAACAGCATGGGTTCGGCTTTGTCGTCGTCCATCGACACAACGCTGGCCGTGTCGCTTGCCAGCCGCAGAGCGGTTTCAAATGATTCGGCCAAGCGTTGCGCTTGGTCTTTTTTCACTTTGAAGCGGTCAACCACTACATCAATGCTGTGTTTTTTCTTCGGGTCCAGCTCCGGTGTGGCATCAAGATCATAAAGCTGGCCGTCGATACGGGCGCGAATAAAGCCGTCTGCCCGAAGCTGGTCGATCAGATTTAAATGCTCGCCTTTACGCTCGCGGATTACCGGCGCGAGCAGCATCATTTTGCTGCCTTCTTCCAGCGCCAGTACCTGGTCTACCATTTGACTAACCGTTTGCGCTTCCAGATCGCAACCGTGTTCCGGGCAGCGTGGAATACCGACGCGGGCGTACAGCAGGCGCAGGTAGTCGTAAATTTCGGTTACCGTGCCAACCGTGGAGCGGGGGTTGTGCGAGGTCGATTTTTGCTCAATGGAAATCGCCGGTGACAGGCCTTCGATATGATCAATATCGGGCTTTTCCATCATCGACAGGAACTGGCGCGCGTAAGCAGATAGCGATTCGACGTAGCGACGCTGACCTTCGGCATAAATGGTATCGAATGCCAGTGACGACTTACCTGAGCCGGAAAGGCCGGTGATAACGATGAGTTTGTCGCGGGGGAGATCGACGTCGATGTTCTTCAGGTTGTGCGTGCGAGCGCCGCGCAGCCGGATAGTATCCATAAATTCTGAGTTCGGCTGAATGCCGGAAGGGGAGCGAACCTGATATTATATCGGCCCGCAAAATCCCTCGCATAGGTTTGTACCCCACCGAATGTCTACGCCGAATAATGAATCTGGCGCGCCCGAATCTGCGCCTGCCGCTAAACCGAGTGGTCGCCCCAGTGCCAGCGAAGGGGTGAGAGTAAACAAGCCCGGTAAACGGCCCGCGAAACGTGGCAAGGGTGCGGGCTTTAATCCTATTGAGCGACGTGCTTTGCTGGTGTTGGCCAGCTTGTATGCGCTAAGAATGCTCGGCCTGTTCATGATTTTTCCGGTGTTCGCGCTGTATGCCGAGGAGCTACAAAACAGCACGCCGGAGCGTATGGGGCTGGCGTTGGGCATTTATGGTTTAACGCAGGCGCTGCTGCAAATTCCCTTCGGCATGGCCTCCGACCGAATAGGTCGCAAGCCGGTGATTGTTGCTGGCCTGCTGATATTTGCTGGCGGTAGCGTAGTGGCGGCGCTGGCCGATTCGATTGAGTGGGTAATTTTAGGCCGGGCGCTGCAGGGCAGTGGTGCGATTGCCGCGGCTATTTCTGCGCTGGTAGCCGATGTAACTCGAGAAAGCCAACGTACTAAGGCGATGGCGCTGGTCGGTGCGAGTATTGGCTTATCCTTTGTATTGGCATTGGTGCTAGGCCCGATTCTGACTGGCTTCGTGGGTGTGCCGGGCATTTTTGCGCTTACTGCCGTTTTTGCCATTCTGGCGATACCGCTGCTTATATTTGGTGTGCCGCAGGCGGCGCAACAAGCGCCCGATACCACGATGACACCGGCAGAACGTTTTAAAGCAGTCGCCGGTAACGCTGAGCTGCGTCGGCTTGATGTAGGTATTTTCTGCCTGCACGCCATGCTTACGGCCAGCTTTGTGGTTATTCCGCTGGTGTTACGCGATACGGCAGGGCTGGCTGAGAGTGGCCACTGGGCGATTTACTTGCCGGTGCTGCTGGCTTCGTTAGCGTTGATGGTTCCGGCTATGTTGTACGCCGAGCGGAACCAGAAAGTGCGGTCGTTTTTTCTGGGCGCCGTTGTGCTGCTAGGGGTGAGTCAGTTGATGCTGGTAAGGGCTCAGAACTGGTTGCCGCTGCTGGTATTCGCGTTGCTGATTTTCTTTGTCGCCTTCAACTTTCTGGAAGCGAACTTGCCATCGCTCATTTCCCGTATTGCCCCGCCGGAGTGCAAGGGTACGGCGATGGGTGTTTACTCCAGCTGTCAGTTTCTTGGCTCGGCAGTGGGCGGTATTTTAGGTGGCATAGCGCTGGGTCGTTATGGTGCCCAGGGTGTGTTTTTGCTGTCTGCCGGGCTGGCTATTATTTGGCTGGTGGCCAGCTGGAGAATGGTGCCGCCAAAGCCGCGGGCTGAGGCTGCTGCGGCTTAGGTAGTTTCTGGCAAATACCCGTTCAGGCTGAGCTTCTCGAAGCACCCGCATCGCACGTCGATGCTTCGACGCAGCTCAGCATCAGGGTGAATGTTTTAATATGGGTGTAGGTCCCAGCAGCTTCGCTGGCGATGACCTGTAGGTGCGAATTCATTCGCACTGGTGGTGTGTTGGGCAGTGCGAATGAATTCGCACCTACAAGGTTGCTTTGCTACTGGCGGATGGTGCTACCTAAGCCGCGAGCGGAGGTCGCTCGGCTTGATGCCTTTTGCTGCGAACGTCAGGCCAAAACAATTTCGAAATAGGCACGAGGTTCGGTCGCCGCTTTGCTCTCAGTCGTCTCCAGTGTAACGGTTAAAGCCCGTTGTTCGCTGCGGGAAAGCCAGCCATAGAGCGCGTCTTTAAGATTTCGGCTGTTCTTGGCAATATACATCTGAGTCGTTAGTTGGCGACCCAGCGGCGCCGTCACCCCGAAGTGAATATGCGGTGTTCGGCCAGGGTAGGGGACCGGCACAATAGTGCGGAATTCGTAGTTGCCTTCCGCGTCGCTTACCGTCCTGCCGTACCCCTGAAAATTATCGTCGCGGCTTTCCTCCGGACGATCTGCTGAGTGACGGTAGTGTCCGGTCGCGTCACACTGCCAGATTCGCACAGTGGCGTTGGCGACTGGCTCGCCACTCGTGCTGACAACCCGACCACTTAACCGTAAAGGTTGTCCCATGGCGGCAGGCGCATCTTGCCCGACAGAGGTCAGGTCTGCTTCCGATTCTGAGAAAGGTTGGTCGTTAGAACTGAAGGCCGTCGGCTCAGGGTAAAAAGGCCCTGCGGTCTGCGCCGGAGTTGGCTGTTTTCGCTCGGCCAATACCTGTAACGGGCTCATTAATGGCACGGACAAAATGGATTTAATCAGTTTGCGGCGGCTGAATAGTGGTTTCATTGCTTGTGGCTCCATCGCTGTGAGAGTTTCACGGTACAACACCGCGCGCTTTTTGACGCAATGTTTGCAGTCGACTGACAGTAGTTTACTGCCCAGCGTTCCAGGCGAAAGAGCTTGTTGTACAAATTACCCACGTAGTCGAAGCTGTCCATAACCGTTCAGCCTGAGCCTGTCGAAGGCCCTTAGCATGCGCTTCGATACTTCGACCTTGTCCAGTGTTAGCGTGAACGTGAACGGTTCTTTGTTAAGGAGTAGAACTCTTCAGCTGTTACTTTTTCGGCAAATACTTCAGCACTTCCTGCCATTCAATCAGTCGGTTCAGCTGTATCGTCTCAAACACTTCTTTGGCACTGGACGGGCGGCTCATTAGCGACAGCATTACCAGCGCGGCTTCATAAGAGGGTATGCCGCCATTACTGGATATGCGGTTGCGGTCGACGACGACATTCTGGTCGAAAACCACATCAATTTTCGGGAACTGCTTGCGTAGCTGTTTTTCGCCACCGAACCAGGTGGTGGCTTTGTAGCCATCGAGCAAACCGGCGTGGGCGTATAAGAAGGCACCGGAGCAGTTACTGGCCAACCAACGTACTTCCTTCGCCCGGTTTTTCAGAAACGCCGTTAAATCGTCGTTTTCGAACAGTGAGTCCATCACATAAGAACTGGTGGAAATGAGCGCGGTTAATTTCGGCGCATCATAAATCGTCGCATCGACGGTCAGGCGCACGCCTTCCTCGGTAGTAATAAACGACTTTTTCTCGACACCGATAAGCACTACTTCATAGTCTGAAAACCAGGCTTTACGGGTGGCGACGCCAAAAACTTCAGCCGGTGCGATCACATCGCTGGTTAGCACGCCGTCGTATACCAATATGCCGATTCGTTGGTCGGCGGCCGCGGCGTTGCCAGCCCAGGCGATTGCCGCAGTGCAATACAGAAAAGCTAGAATGGGTTTTAATTTGGACATTGTCCGTTCCGTGGTTGTGTGGAATTTTCTGTGCAGTATGGCGCTACTCCCTTTCCTTTTGGGAAAGGGGCGGGGTGAGGGTAAGACTAAGCGGTATGGTAAAAGTTTACTATCAACCCTCACTGTGCAACTGGAACATAGGTAACACTTTAAACCGGCAGCCGCTGCTTAAGGGAAGAGGTAGATCTAATCTGCGGCAGGGGCACTAACCGCTGCTGCTGGTGCCTGCTTAGGCTCCTTCACCATTACCGAAGAGCCATCCTTTCGCACCAGCGGCCACAATAGTTGTTGGGCCACGCCTACCGGCTGCAGATTTTCTACGCCGTAGGCCTGCGGATATCCGCGGGTGATTTTGGCGGTGCCAAACAGCACATCCCAGAAGAAAAACAGGTTGCCGTAGTTGCCTTTGTAATGGGTGGCCGGGTCGTCGCCATGTTTGCCGTGGTGAGCGTGGTGGGTGGCGGGGGTGGATATGGTGCGTTCCAGCAGCCACATTAGCGGCGCTAGGGCTGGTATTTGGTAGAGCTTTTTGTCCCAGCAGGCATCGGAGTGTGCGGCAATGATTACGGTCATTTTTATCGTTAGATATACCGCGTACACCCAACCTAGCCCGAGCCAAACCAGCGCGCCTGAAAAATACAGTCCAGGCATTATCAGGTAGTAAAAAATGCCGTTGCGATAAACAATGCGTACGCCCATATATTCAGCGTCGTGGTGGGCGCGGTGCAGATTGTAGAGCCAGGGAATTCGGTGCGAGAAGCGATGTAACCAGTATTGCGTCAGGTCGTCGAACAGAATAAAGAGTAGAAAAGCGACTGGAATTGAAAGCCCGGCTAACGCGCCTTGGTATTGGCTGATGGTTGAATCCAGCAGTAAATAAACCATAACAATGATGAGAGGCTGAGTGAGAAATAGCAGGGCACCGGCTCCCAGAATCTCTACCGCCACATCCTTGCTGCTCTGACCGGCTTTAACAAAAAATGAGCTGCGTATTGCCTCGATGATGGCGAATAGCGTGAAAATGCTGATGATAGCTAGTATTTCAGGTTTCATGGGCAGTTCGCTCTTTGACTATGAGGTGCCGGACGCGGATTTCATGGTTTTACCATTGCACAACACGGGCAGTGTGACGTCTATGGCTGCATTGATTCGTCAGGCGGTCTCGAAACCCAGTGCGGGGCTGTGTAACAGTGAAACTAACGGCGGTGCTTTGCAGTCGTTACACTCAACAGTATGGCGTCGCCTTGACACATTGTATCGGGACGAAAATGGCACAGAGACACTTCGGCAAGCGAATATTCGATGGTGAATTAACCCGCCGGGATTTTATGCGGTTAACGGCTTGCAGCGGTGCGGCAATAGCGGCGACGTCTGCGCTGCAGGGCTGTGCGGTTGACCCGGTTACCGGCAAGCGCTCGCTGGTTGGTCTGAGCACGGCTCAGGAACGCGAAATTGATAAGCAGTACGCGCCGCATCAGTTTTCCAACGACTATGGTGCGGTGCAGGACGACGAGCTAAATACTTATCTCCGCAACATCGGCTCGCAGATGGCGGCGAACACCCATCGCCCCGATATGCCTTACGACTTCACCGCATTGAATGCTATCTACGTGAACGCCTATACCTTCCCGGCAGGCAGCGTCGGAATTACCCGTGGCATTCTGCTGGAAATGGACAGCGAGGATGAGTTGGCCGGGTTGGTAGGGCATGAGCTAGGCCATGTGAACGCCCGCCATGCGGCCGAGCAAGCGGGCCGCAGCATGGTGGCGCAGTTGGCTGTACTCGGCGCGACAATTGCGGCTGCCAATTCGAGCGACTACAACGATATGAGCCGCTATATTCAGCTCGGCGGCAGCATTGGCGCGAGTGCGTTGTTGGCCAAATACAGTCGCGATAACGAACGTGAGGCCGACCAGCTCGGTATGCAATACATGGCACAAAGCGGCCATAACCCACAGGGCATGGTGCAGCTGATGGAAATGCTCACTGAGAAATCCAAATACAAACCCGACCTGATCGAAACGATGTTTTCATCCCACCCGCTGAGTACCGAGCGGTACGCGACTGCGAAGCAGCGAGTCGACAAGGAATACGTCAGCGAAGCGGGTCGGCGCTTACGGCGCGAGCGCTATATGGATAACACCGCAAGCTTACGGGCCATTGGCCCGGCGATTAAACAAATGCAGGCGGGCTCAGAGAAAATGTCGAAAGAGAAATTTGCAGAGGCAGAGCCTGAGTTCACCAGTGCCTTACTGCAAGCACCGGAGGATTACGCTGGTTTGGTGATGATGTCTAAATGCCAGATGGCGCAGAAAAAACACGATGATGCACAGCAGTTCTTGGAACGCGCTAAGGCCGCTTACCCGGAAGAGGCTCAAGCGCTGCACGCTAGTGGTGTGAACAAAATGGCATTGAAGCAATACGATGCAGCGCTAGCCGAATTCACAGAGTTTGAAGAGAAACTGCCTGGCAATGCCGATACAACTTTTCTGAAAGGCGTCGCGCAGGAATCGATGCAAAACCCGCGTGAGGCAGCGAAAGAGTACGCCCGCTTCATACAGCAAGTACGCAGCGGCGACTCGGCGCAGCATGCGTATCAGCGTTTGGATGAGTGGGGCTATATGCGGCGAAGGTCAGGCTCGATCCTGACGAAGTAATTATCTAGTCCGGTAATGGAATAAACTCATTTTCGTCGCCGATTACCTTCGGAAACCGACCTTCGCGCCAGTCATCCCTGGCTTGCTCAATGCGCTCCTTACGGCTGGAAACGAAGTTCCAGTCGATAAATCGCCGGGCCATTTTTTCGCCGCCAATAAC
>CAJQNE010000265.1 GCA_905479545.1 uncultured Gammaproteobacteria bacterium
CAGTAGTCGCCGCAGCGGCTCTCGCTCTGGCCCTTACCGCCTGCGGTGGTGGCAGCACCAGTCCGGATATAACCGGCGGCACTCCTCCGGGAGGCAGCTCAGGTGGCGGTGGCAGCGGTGGTGATGAAGGTGAATCTCGCACAATGACTGTGGTGGTGCTTGCTGTGGATAGCTTCATGCCGTCGGATATTGATGCGAACATTACTCCAAACATCAATAGTCTGATCAATAACGGTACTCTCTATACTGAAAGCCGCTCCGTGTTTTCTGCCGAAACCATTCCAAATCATATTGCGATGATGACGGGGCTATATCCCGACCGAAACGGGATTCCGACCAATAACTTTCTCGATCGCGAGCTGTTTGCTTCAACCTTAGCCACTGATGCAACCGCAGAAGCCGATGGTGAGGATTTGGACAACCCCAACGAGCTTGAGGCAAAAACGCTATTTACCTGGATTGATGAAAAGTGCCGTACCGGAGCTATTCCACGCAATGCTGCTTATCGCACTGCTGCCACGCTATCAAAGACCTATTTGTACCTTGTGTTCCAAGGCGACGACGCTGACACTCAAACGAATGACGCAGGTATTAACAACCTTATTCCTGATGCGCACTGGGACCCAAGGACAAGTCCTGGTTACATCGGACCGGGCTCTGAACACACTCCGGACAACTTTACCGGCCCGCAAGCCGTCACGATGCTTGGCGAGACTGACTTCCATTTCATAAATCTTGGTGACGTCGACCGTAGCTCTCACGCAGCTGGCAGTACTGCTCGCATGGCTGCACGCGGCACCGCCGACGCGCAGGTTGGCGCTTTGATTACTGAACTGGTCGATACCGGCCGGTGGGAAAACACCGTATTTATCCTCGCCAGTGATCACGGTATGGATTTCTCTACTGTGCTCGATAACCCACCCACGCCCGGCGCACCGTCATTCGGTATCGACAGCCCCAACGTTGCGCAAAATGCGCTTAGCACCCAACCGCTGCTCGATAGCCTCGTTGCTCCCGCCTGCGGCGGCTCGGAACCGATGCTAGCCGTTCAGAACGGCGGCACTAATAGCATTGTGGTACCAAACCCCGATGCTTCTGCAGATGATGCCGCACAATCGCTCATGCTGGCCCGGTCTTGCCTGATGAACTTTGACGGCAGTGATACGGCGGTCACCCCGACATGCGAGGAAGCCATTGCTGATGCTTTAGGGGTTGATGGAACTACCACTGCCGGCCAAGTAGACGTCGCTTTGTGTACAGCAGGATTAAATGCTCCAGTGAACGCCGACGCCATTACCCAGGCATGGCTGGCGAACCCTAAGTTTTACTCTGGCAATTCACTGATCAGTTCATTGAGCAGCGTTGATTCGGCGGCGGTGATGCCGGATACCATTAAATCCCGCCACGAAAACCTAGGTGATCTGGTATTGGTTATCGACGATGGCTTCAAGTTCTCTGAGCCGGACCCCAGCGGCAACCCGATTCCCGGTAATCACGGCCACATGGAAACTATCCACAATACGATTATCGTTTCAGGCGGTGCATCGATTGTGAAGAAGGGTCGAAATGTCGTCGGCACGGAAGGCAGCACAGACGACCACTTCTTCAGACTAGAAGAACAAGCAGAAAATATTGACGTAGCCGCTACCGTGGCGTGGGTACTGGGTTTACGTATCAACCCGGGTGACTTCCCCGACGCTGGCGCAACGTTCCCCGACTATGGCGACGGCGTTACCCGCTCCGGTTTTGATGGCCGGATTTTAGCCGAAGCCTTTACCGTACCGGTGAATGTAGCGCCAACCGATTGCGGTGTATTCAGCGAATAGTTCAGCCTTAAGCACCGCATAAACTAAGGCCGCTTCTGCGGCCTTAGTTTTTTTGCACTAGTGCTCATGAAGCTCGAGGAATTAACGTTGCTATTAGTGTTTATGGGCTGGCAAATCAAAATCTTTCTTCAAGGACAGGGCGTCAGATATATCTTTATCGCTTGTTAGCACTGTTTTCCCAACAACAATTCGGGCCGGTCGAGTCGCAAGCACCCCGTTATCAGCCAATGAGTAACTGCAACTTCCCGAACCCGACTGTTCGCCTAAAGCCGACTTTATCGTCATGCGGATGTTGACGGTCAACGCCTGTTCACTCTGGCTAATACCGTGTTGCAAATCACTGTGAGGTGCAGACCAGAACGCCACAACCTCACGGCATTGTTCAACCTGCTCAGCAGTATTCGCACCCGGGTCACACGCTACCGCCGTCACAGCAAGCAATATTGCGAACGAGCCAGTGAACCGGAAGCAGCGAACCAGACAGGCCGTAGGCTGTGAAAATGTATTGTTCACCGCAACGCTCAAATCAGTCACTACTAAGTCTCTCCGCTAAGCCGGAGCTCCGCTGCACGGTTGTTGTCACAGCAACGTCTATTACCTGTCCGGAAACAGCAACAGACACACGCTGCTTTGCCCGGGTTATCGCCGTATAAAACAATTCGCGGGTCACTACCGGCGATGGCCTGTCCGGCATAATAAGTAATACTTCATTGAATTCTGAACCCTGACTTTTATGTACCGTCATAGCAAATACCAAGCTGAAATCGGGTAGCCGGGCGGTCGATAAGCTTCGGACAGCACCTTCACTTTCATAATAAAACCGCAACGAGCCATTATCGCAAGGCCACACAATGCCTACATCGCCATTAGCCAAGCCGCTAACGGAATCATTACGGGTAATCATCAACGGCTGACCTTGGTAATGTTCCGAGTCCAACGGAATATCCAGCAGCTTTGCCCGCCGCAATAATTGCTCGGCCAGTGTGTTAACTTGTAACACACCACGCGGTCCTTCACGCACAGCGGTCAGGAGGCGGAACTCGTTCATCGCCGCCAATGCTTCTGCTGCCGACGCAGACTGCATCACACGTCGCCAATGGACCACTAGCATCGGCTTTATCAGTTCAGCACTGACATCAGCTGTAAGCCAGTGTACATCGTCATAATCACCGGCAGTCAGAACACTTTTTACCGCCGACTTGTCACCACGGTTAATGGCATTCGCCAACCGACCAATACCGCTGGTATCAGCAAAACGATAACTCTTCTGTAGCGCGACAATACTGTCCGCTAAAGCTGTTGCGTTAGCGTCGACAGGAACACTCATTCCCGCTTGTTGCAGCCCTTCAGCCTGCCCGGGTGAATAAGCCGCCACCCGGCCCTGCATGGAACAGATGTCACCTAACACGCTACCGGCTTCCACCGACGCCAACTGATCACGATCTCCAAGCAAAATAAGCCTTGCAGTGGGTTTTAGCGCGTCGAGCAACTTAGCCATCATTGCCAAATCGATCATGGACGCTTCGTCCATCACCACCACATCAGCACTGAGTGGTTGTTGATGATTGTGACGAAAATAAATAGAGCCGTATTTCACTCCCAGTAACCGATGCAATGTCACTGCTGTATTCGGCATAAGCGGCTGCAATTCAGGCGATAATGTGCCTACGGCTGCCTGAACGGCCTCTTGCATTCGCCCTGCCGCTTTGCCGGTGGGCGCCGCCATCGAAATAACCAGCTTATGATCAGCCGTCTTCAGCGCGGCTAGTATGTTTACCAGCGTAGTCGTTTTACCGGTACCCGGCCCACCGGAAATAACAGTTAGCCGGCGCCGCAGAGCAACCATAACGGCAACCTTTTGCCAATCGGTCTCTGCAGTAGACTCAGACAACAGATGAGCTGAAACCTGAGTTGTGTCACTGACTGCTGCCAATGCTTTTAGCCGGCTAGCGATGAAATTTTCGTAAAACCAATAGCGTCCCAGATACAATCGATTTCCGTCCAATACCAGCGGTTTATCATTGTTACTTGTGGACACTACAGGGCTCGTCCGTAGCGCCTGCTTCCACTGATCTATAGCAGGTACTGTCAATGGCGATGGTGCCACGCCAGGCGGTCTGCTGATCAGCTTAGCTAGCGACAAATCTACGCAAACATGGCCCTCCTGTTGTGCCTCGCAAGCCAACGCTGCAGCTAAGCCCAGGGCCAATACGTCCGACTCGTCAGTCGGGCTGTCCGCAGAAAACTCCTGCAACAACTGCCCGGCGAAACGCAACGATGTATCGCCGAAGGCATGAGAGTATGGCTGTAAAACAGTGGGTATAGGCATAGGCTCAAACTACAGCGTTTTCCATCATCGCTCTACTGTTAAACCACGTGATTGCGTGCTCAGAGTGGAACGAGGATAGTAGCACCACAGCATTTAATTATATGGAATCAGCCATTGAAAACGACAACTCGCGTCATAGCTATCGCACTTGTTTGCGCCGGAACTCTTACAGGCTGCGGTGGCGGTAGCGGTGGTTTAACAGGAAATGGCGGTGTTACACGGAATGCCACTTTAGATAACACTGACGATGCCGCTCGCGCGCTGGCGGCTTTTGCGCTATCGCAGAATGATGACGCAGCTGGCGCTGCATTTGATGCGTTCGGCCGGGACGACGTTTGTAATCAAGGCGGTGATACCGATGACAGCTCGCTGTCAGGGAACACTATTACGGTCATCTTTAACGACTGCCAAACTCGCTTTACTGAAGGCACCGAAACTGTCGACAGCCTGCTTGATGGCCGACTAAGAGCGACCTGCAACGACGGCATAGCAGTTTGCAACAATATTTCGGCAACCTTGGGTAATAGCCCCACCCCATTGCTGGCCGACGCCAGAGTTCAGGAAAATGGCACGACAACACAAGACATTATGGCCAGTGTTAGCGGCGACCTGGACTTCAGAACGATAGAAACTGCTGACACCACACAGGAAATCACAACTAGCAGCTTGCGTGCTGATGTGACTGACCAACAATTTAACCGGTCATTCAGGCTGACAAGCGAACGGTTAACCGTCGACATTATTGAGAACAATAACAGTGGTGCTACATCGACCCGTGTAAACGGTGCTTTGAGTTTGACAGGGCTAGCAGACTGTTTGAACGGCGGCATTGATATCAGCACAGAAAGCCCGGTGATAACCAACGATACCGGTGATACCACCGCTGGCAACGTAAGCCTGACTAACAATGCAGGCCAATCAGCTACTCTGGAATTTCTCAGTAATGGCAACGTCCGTATTACTGCGAATGGCGATACACAAATTTATACCGACAGCGACCTGGAAAACTTCTGCGATTAAACTTCTAGGGGATCAACAACTTACTCACAGATAAATCAATCCCGCTCTGCCAAAAACACCGCAAAGCGCTGCTGGTCATCCTGCCAACAGCGCTTCGGCGGCCAACCCGCTCGCGACAGTAGCGCTTCAAAATCCTTAACCGCGTACTTATGCGAATACTCGGTATGTATCGCCTCGCCCTCTGCGATATCGATAGACTCATCACCCAGCAATACACTTTGCGGCTTGCTCGAAACTAACTCCATGCGAATAGCACTATGCTCTGGCTGCCAAGAGGCGCGGTGCTCAAAAGCGGATAGATCGAAGTCGGTTCCTAGCTCCCGGTTTATATGCCGCAGCATATTCAGGTTAAACGCAGCGGTTACGCCGGCGTCATCGTTATAGGCGGCTTCGAGAATTTCAATAGGCTTCACCAAATCGACGCCTATTAGTAACTTGCCGTTGGGGCCGGTCCATCGGGTGAAACGCTGCAATAACGCCTCCGCGTCAGCCGGGGCAAAGTTACCAATAGTCGAACCAGGGAAAAACACTGCTCGCGAACCATCAGGCAAATCAACCAACTTCTCCAGCTGGCTAAAATCACCCACGGTTGGATAAACCGGTAATTTCGCTAAATCAATATGAATATTTTCGGCGACCTGCTCTAACTGATCTGCAGCCACATCGATCGGTGCAAAACCAGCAGGGTCGACCATTTTATTCAGTAGCAGCCGGACTTTAACCCCCGCTCCGCTACCGGGTTCAATCACCAGGCAATTTTCGCCCAGTTCCGAGGCCATCTCGGCGGCGTAGTCTTGCAGAATCGACAACTCTGTTCGCGTC
>CAJQNE010000266.1 GCA_905479545.1 uncultured Gammaproteobacteria bacterium
TTCCGCAGCATAAGCTGTAGCGCGGCTCACGAACATTGCAGCGCCGCTATTCGCCGCTGGCTTTGTCGGGTTCCCGACCAGCCGTAGCGCTGCGCTCGGCCTCAGCGATTCTTGTTGCCTGCGCTTCAGCAGCACGTTCCAGCGTGGCATCGATTCGTTCACGAATGTCACGCACCCGCTCCTGGGTTAGCATGTCGCCCTGGTCAGTGCCGCCGCGCACCTGCAGCAGCTCATAGGCAATATTTAATGCGGCCATTACCGCAATCCGCTCGGTGCCAATTACCCGGCCTGAGCTGCGGATGTCGCGCATTCTTTCGTCGAGCAAATGCGCAGAGTTGAGCAGCGCTTGCTGGGCATTAGCGGGGGAGTTTACCTGGTAGTCTTTATCCAGAATGCGCACGTTTAGCGAAGTTGACTTGCTGTTTGCTGCGTTAGTGGCCTTGGAATCTTCTTCTGCTGCCGCCATGTTTTATGCTCTCCGGGTGCCATTCTGATGAAGTGGCCGGTGATGTGGCCGATAATGTGCATGGTGCGTCGGGCCGTTTGAAAATAGGCCTAGTGATTTTCCATGGACTTTAACTGCGAAATCATCGCTTCCACCCTCGACCGGGCCTGTTCGTGACGACGCAGCAAATGCGCGCGTTCGCTGTTAATCTGTTCCTGCCGTTGACGCATAGCCTGATTTTCGGCCATTAACCGCTCGCACAGGGCAATAAGGTCGTCGACCCGATGGTCCATCTCGTTCAGTTCACGTACAAAATCCAAGTCGGACATCGCCAAAGGGCTCACAGGCTAAAGAAAACAACAGTTGTACAGCGGAATATAGAGTTGCAAACCGTGGCGGTCAATTCGGCCTCACAATGAGACGGTTAACTACGGGCCCTTAGCAGGCAATAAACACTACCTTATAAGGTGAGAAAGGCAGCATGAAGAATAGTGATTTTGAAGAAATTCAGCAGCAACTGGCGGCGGTTGGCGCTGATGTTAGTGCTGCCGAGTGCCATGGTTGCCTCTGCGGCGCGTTGTGCGCACCCGGTGGTGCGGAAGATGGTTGGCAGCGCGGTTGGTTGGAGCGGGTGCTAGGCCCGGCGCTGATGAATCGCTCTCAGGCGGTCAGTGATTGCACGCGGAGCCTGTTGGCGCTATTCGCCAGCACGCAAACGTCATTGAAGGATGACGATTTAACTTTTCAGCCGCTGGTACCCGGCGACGATGAGCCGCTGCCAACCCGCGCGGCTGCGCTGAGTCAGTGGTGTGACGGCTTTGTATTTGGTGTCGCGCTGGCTACCGGCGCGCCGGATGCACCGGATGTGGTGAGCAATGTCACCGGTAAAGTTGCCAAGGGGAAACAAGCAACCACTAAGATGAGCAAGGAAACTCATGAAGTGCTGGAAGATTTCATGGAGATATCACGCGTCGCGCAGGACGCAGAGCGGAGTGGTGATGTAGGTAGCGAAGAAGATGATGCTTATCATGAGCTGCTGGAGTACCTGCGGGTCGCGACCATGCTGTTATTCACCGAGCGCGGTAAGTTAGCTAATAAGTTGGCTGATAAAGCGAAGACAAGTCCTCGGCACACGCCAGAGACAGGGTTAATTAGCGGCTCGGTGGTTGGCAATGTCCTTGGCCCCGGAGCCAATGAAACCATTCACTGAAAGTCCGTAAACTGAAACCGAATATCTGTCCATTCAGCCCAAAAATACAGCGAGCTTTCGCCCCATGAGTTTAGGCCTGTCCGATTTTGCCGCCCGCCGCCGTGAGTTAATGGCGTTGCTGGGTGAGAATGCTATCGCTATTTTGCCCGCCGCCCGCGAAACTATCCGCAATCGCGATGTGCATTATCCGTTTCGGCAAGACAGCGACTTCCAGTACCTGACCGGCTTTGGCGAGCCCGATGCGGTGGCTGTTATTGCGCCTGGTCGGCCGCACGGTGAGTTCGTTTTGTTCGTCCGTGATAAGGACGAGAAAAAAGAAATATGGGACGGGTATCGGGCCGGGCCCGAAGGTGCTGTAAACGAGTATGGCGCTGATGATGCCTTTCCGATTGAAGACATCGACGATATTTTGCCGGGCATGCTGGAGGCATCGGAGCGGGTGTTTTACACCCTCGGCAACTCGCATGAGTTTGATGACAAGCTTATCGGCTGGCTGAAGGTTTTGCGCGGTCAGAGCCGCACAGGCAAACACGCGCCGAGTGAAGTGCAGTCGTTAGAGCACTTGCTACACGAATTGCGGCTGATAAAAAGTGGTTCGGAGCTAAAGGTAATGCGCCAAGCTGGCGAATTGGCGGCGCGGGCTCATCGGCGGGCAATGGCTGCTACCCGGCCCGGTAAGTTTGAGTTTGAAATTGAGGCCGAAATTAGCCACGAATTTAATCAGGAAGGGAGTACGCACAGTTACACGCCGATTGTTGGCGGCGGTGCTAATGGTTGCGTGTTGCACTACATCACCAATCGCGATGAGCTGCAGGACGGTGACCTGGTGCTAATCGACGCAGGTTGTGAAATTGAGTGTTATGCCTCTGATATAACCCGAACCTTTCCGGTCAACGGCAAATTTACCGGCGAGCAGCGTGAAATTTATGAACTGGTGCTGGCCTCACAGCTGGCGGCCATTGAGGAGGTTCGGCCCGGCAACCACTGGAATGCGCCGCACGAAGCGGTGTTGCGGGTGCTTACCCAAGGCCTGGTCGATATTGGTTTGCTCGACGGTGACGTTGATGCGCTGATTGAAGATGGCGCCTATCAGCAGTTTTACATGCACCGCACCGGCCACTGGCTGGGTATGGATGTGCATGATGTTGGAGACTACCAAATCGAAAACCAGTGGCGCGAACTTGAGCCGGGCATGGTGATGACTGTTGAACCCGGGTTGTATATCCGCGAGGGCAGCACGGCCGACCCACGCTGGTGGAACATTGCTGTGCGTATTGAAGATGACGTGGCTGTGAATCGGAATGGCTATGAAGTGTTGAGTTCGGCTGCGCCCAAAACTGTGGCGGATATTGAGGCGTTAGTAGGTACTGGCGAATGAGCCAGGGCGACAGCGCAGTATGTGATGTGGCGATCGTCGGTGGTGGCTTGGCTGGTGCGGTGCTGGCTGTGGGCTTGGGTCGCGAAGGCTTTAAGGTGGTGCTTATCGACAAAGCCAGGCCTGTGCCGCCCCCTGCTGACGGCAATGACCTGCGCACCGTAGCGCTGTCACTCGCCAGTCAGCGGATATTGCAGCGACTGGCTTTATGGCCCGCTGTTA
>CAJQNE010000267.1 GCA_905479545.1 uncultured Gammaproteobacteria bacterium
GCATGAATGAATTGGGATCTTCCGCGTTGATTCGGCACTCCATGGCATGGCCTCGGATTACGATGTCTTCCTGTTGGTGTGCCAGGGCTTCACCCGCGGCAACGCGTATTTGTTCTTTAACAATATCGACGCCAGTAATCATTTCGGTAACAGGGTGTTCTACCTGGACGCGTGTATTCATTTCAATGAAATAAAATTCGCCATTCTCGTACAAGAACTCAAATGTACCGGCACCCTCGTATCTGATATCACGGCACGCTTGTGCGCATCGTCCACCGATCTCATTACGCAATTCCTGGCTGATGCCGGGAGCAGGTGCTTCTTCAATGACTTTTTGGTGGCGACGTTGAATCGAGCAGTCTCGTTCGCCGAGATGGATTGCGTTGCCGCGACCGTCGGCTAATACCTGAATTTCAACATGCCGGGGGCGGCCCAGGAATTTTTCCATGTAAACGACATCGTTGCCGAACACTGCACCTGCTTCATTGCGGGTTATCTGCACCAGCTCTTTTAGATCTTCGGCTTTTTCCACTACCCGAATACCACGACCGCCGCCACCACCGGCAGCTTTAACCATTACCGGAAAGCCGATTTTCTCGGCGCGTTCGATCAGGTCCGGATCGTTCTCGGTAATTTCACCATCGCTGCCCGGCACGCAGGGCACGCCGGCTTTTTGCATCGCATCGATGGCGCAGAGCTTGTCGCCCATTAGCCGGATGGTTTCCGCGCTGGGGCCGATAAATTTGAAGCCGCTTTGCGTTACCCGCTCAGCGAAATCGGCGTTTTCGGAAAGGAAGCCATAACCGGGGTGAATAGCATCCGCGTTGGTCAGTTCCGCAGCCGCAATCAGGGCCGGCATATTCAGGTACGACTCGGTAGGCGAGGCGGGGCCAATGCAGACAGTTTCGTCAGCTAGTAATACGTGTTTCAGCTCACGGTCGATAGTACTGTGCACCGCCACGGTTTTAATATTTAGCTCACGACAGGCGCGAAGTACTCGCAGCGCAATTTCGCCGCGGTTGGCAATAAGGACTTTATTAAACATGCCGCGCCTACTCGATGACGAACAATGGCTGGCCGTATTCTACCGGCTGTGAGTTTTCCACCAGAATCGCTCGGACTACACCTGTGTGGTCAGATTCGATCTGGTTCATCATCTTCATCGCTTCGATAATGCACAGGGTATCGCCACGAGTAACCTTCTGGCCAACTTCAACAAACGGCCCGGCACTCGGCCCGGGTGATTCGTAGAAAGTACCTACCATCGGGGCGTTAATAATATTGCCAGCCGGTAGCTTTTCACTTGCAGGAGTTTCGGCGGGCGCTGCTTCGGCCGCTGGAGCAGTTGCTACTGGTGCTGCTAAAGGTGTTGGCGCAGGGCTTGCAGGAGCTGAAACTGCCGCACCCGTTGCGTAGCGATTAATACGAATTGACTCGTCGCCCGCGCTGATTTCAAGTTCGGCAATGCCGGACTCTTCTACCAGTTCAATGAGTTTTTTTACTTTACGAATATCCATTAGGGTTGTCCGCTAAATGCTGTTGAATTTTGTGTGAAGCTACCGCTGAAGCAATAGCTGAAAATAATTATTAATTAAGTTGTTTAGCTGCCGCCTGCAGTGCCAGCTCATAACCTTGAGCGCCTAAACCGCAAATAACGCCAACGGCTTTATCTGAGAAGTAGGAGTGCTGCCTGAATGACTCACGAGCGTGGACGTTCGATAAGTGCACTTCGATGAAAGGCATTGCGACGGCCAGAAGCGCATCGCGTAATACGATGCTGCTGTGAGTGAAAGCGGCAGGGTTAATGATGACGAAATCAGTGCCGTCCTGCGCGCAGGCTTGCACGCGGGTTACTAACTCGGCTTCGCTATTGCTCTGCAAGCAAGTTACCGCGAGCGACTGCGATTTCCCCGAAGTAACGAGTCGTTCGTTAATATCTGCAAGGGTGTCGCTACCGTACGTTTCCGGTTCGCGTTGGCCGAGCATATTCAGGTTCGGGCCGTGAATAACCAGTACGTTTTTCACTAATCCTGTCCAAAGTTAAGGTGGTGGTTGCGCTAGTGTGCCTAGTAGCCGAGTGTGTCGCAAACGGAAATAGCGGTATTTTCGATTTTAATTGGGCAATCGCTGATATTACGCGCGTGATGCGGGACGATTCGGCGAAATTAATCACTGTTTTAGTTCGCGGTTCAGCGTTTAGCGCAAATGTTTGGCGAGTTCGTCGTCGATATTGTCGGCTTTTAACGGGCCAAGCCAGCGGCGAACAATGTGCCCTTGGGGGCTTACCAGCGCCGTGAAAGGCAGCGCGCCAGCGTTATTGCCCCATTGGTGGGCAATGTCACTGCCACTACTTTCTGCAATTAATAAGGGAAACACCACCGGCACTTTGTTAGCAAAAGCCTTTACCGATTCGGCATCATCCAACGCGACGCCGATAACCGCCATTGCCGGGTATCGAGTATCCAGTGTGGACAGGAGCGGCATTTCTTCAATGCAGGGTGGGCACCATGTCGCCCAGAAATTGACCAATAACCATTGGCCTTCGAAATCGGTGGTAGAGACCAGAGCACCGCTGGTATCAGGCAAGCTAAATGCTGGCGCTGTTTTGCTCTGGTTTATTCCACCGGTGGAGGGGGCTGCAGCAGGTTGTAACGCGCGGTAGCTTAAAAAACCTAAACCACCCGCTATTACAACAACGGCAGTGAGCCCGATGGAGTGAACAAACTTGTTCATTCGATATTACCCGTTAGCGCCTCAACTACAGGTAATAACGTTTCAGCGGTTTGCCGCCCAACGAGTCGTTGCTGCTCTTCACCGGTGCTACTGTAAAAAATAAATGTATCCGGTCCGGTGGCTTCAAACTCTGCCAGCAGCGCTTCGGCGACAGCCCGGTCTGTTACGTCGGCCTGAACCCAGAGCAACGGCTCAAGTGCGTTTGTCACGGCCTCCTGACTGAATAGTGTGCGCTGCATTAATTTGCTTGCCGCACTCCAGTCCGCGGTGAGTTGCACCAGCGTGGTAAGGCCGGTGCCGATGCGGCCACGGACAGCGTCGGCAGTAGTGAGGATTAGCGGGTCTGGCGTAGCAGTGTCAGCAACAAAAGAGTCAATAAAAATGGTTTGCAACGTCGGCGGGTAACAAAGCCCGGCTTTGGCGCAGCCCTGAAACTCAATAGTGACTTGCTGAACGGCATGTGCCAGTTGCAGCTGCATTTCCAGCGGTTGCTCATAAACCTCGGTAACACCATATTCAATGTCATCGACGATATTGCCGACCGGCAACTGACTGTCAGCTATGGCAGCTTCGTTTGAAGGAAACCGGAACGAGCGTCGATACAAGTAATAGCCCGGCTGCACATTCCAGCTCAGTGTGAGTTTCGAGCCTTGTTGGTCGTAGCTAAAAGGGAATGCCATTTCCACCGGCAAAAAATCAATATCCATACTTTGCTGCCCTTGTCGGCCAAGCTCTTTCAGCCAATCATTCTGAGCAACGGCTGGGGTGCCTAGCGTGCCAAGAGCGGTTACGAGCAGAGTTAGGGCGAGCAGCGTTAACCGCATACTGAACTCTCCAGCCACTTTAAATAGGCGGGCAGGCCCGCAGTAATATCAATGGCGATAACCTCCGGTAAATCGTAGGGGTGTGCTGCGACTATCGCTTGCTCTACTGCCGCATAGCGTTCGGTCGTTGTTTTTATTAGCAGCATGGTCTCCTCCGCCTCCGTAATCTCGCCTTGCCAGGAATATACAGACCGCAGCCCCGGCGCGACGTTCACACAAGCGGCCAGTCGCTGTTTTACTATCGTTATGGCAATTCGATTAGCGCTGTCAGTATCCGGGCAGTTGCACAGAATGAGCTGCGCGGCGACTAGCGTGGCATTGGTGTTTGGCGATTTTGGCATTGGCAATGAGGGTTAGGGTTCAGGGCATATTGTAAGCGCTTTATTCGGCGTTAATCGACGAACTATTCGCGACATAAAATTATTTGCTTAAAAATAATATTCAGCTCTTGAAATGCCTAAGTGCAGCCATATACTTACAGACGTTGTTAGCACTCTCTGTTGGAGAGTGCTAACTGACCCGCCGCATTGAGCTGCGGTCTTTATGTATTTAGACCTTTGATTTTCAAGATAACCAGGAGAAATTTATGAAGCTACGTCCGCTTTATGACCGCGTTGTTGTGCGACGTGTAGAAGAAGAAACCACCTCAGCGGGTGGCATTGTACTGCCCGGCGCAGCTGCAGAAAAACCAGCCCAAGGCGAAGTTTTAGCAGTTGGTAATGGCAAGATGCTGGATAACGGCGAGCTACGCCCGCTGGAAGTTAAAGTTGGCGACACCGTGTTGTTTGGCAAGTACAGCGGCACCGAAGTTAAGGTTGACGGCGAAGATCTACTGGTAATGGGTGAAGGCGATATTCAGGCTGTTGTTGAATAACAAATAGCGCTGTTTTTACCCCTGTTTCCCCACCCCCTATTTAGAATTACTCTGGAGTATTACCCATGAGCAAAGAAGTATTATTTGGTGATGACGCACGCAGCCGTATGGCGCGTGGCGTTAACATTCTGGCTGACGCCGTAAAAACCACTCTTGGCCCTAAAGGCCGCAACGTGGTTCTGGAAAAATCATTCGGTGCACCTACCGTAACGAAAGATGGTGTTTCGGTTGCACAAGAAATTGAACTGGAAGACAAGTTCGAAAACATGGGCGCGCAGCTCGTTAAAGAAGTTGCTTCAAAAACGTCTGATACTGCTGGCGACGGCACCACCACCGCTACCGTTCTGGCTCAGGCGATTATGCGTGAAGGCCTGAAGGCCGTTGCTGCCGGCATGAACCCAATGGATCTGAAGCGTGGCATCGACAAAGGCGTTGTTGCGGCTACTGCCGAAATCGCTGATCTTGCTAAGCCTTGCGAAGACAGCAAAGCGATTGCTCAGGTTGGTACCATTTCAGCGAATAGCGACGTGAATGTTGGCGATATTATTGCTGAAGCAATGGAAAAAGTCGGTAAAGAAGGCGTTATCACTGTTGAAGAAGGTTCTGGTCTCGAAAACGAGCTAGACGTGGTTGAAGGTATGCAGTTCGACCGCGGCTACTTGTCACCGTACTTCATCAACAACCAGCAGAGCATGAGCGTTGAGCTTGAGCAGCCTGCCATCCTGCTTTATGACAAGAAGATTTCTAACGTTCGTGAACTGCTGCCAACGCTGGAAGGCGTCGCGAAGCAGGGCCGTCCGCTGTTGATTATTGCTGAAGATGTTGATGGCGAAGCGCTGGCTACTCTGGTAGTTAACAACATGCGCGGTATCGTTAAAGTCGCTGCTGTTAAAGCACCGGGTTTTGGCGACCGCCGTAAAGCTATGCTGCAAGACATCGCAATTCTGACGGGTGGTCAGGTCATTAGCGAAGAAGTCGGCATGAGTCTTGAAAAAGTGACCATGGACGACTTGGGTACTGCGAAGAAGGTGCAGATCACCAAAGAGAACACCACGGTTATTGATGGCGCTGGCAGTGAAAATGACATTCAGGGCCGCGTTGAGCAGATTCGTGCGCAAATCGAAGAAGCAAGCAGCGATTATGATCGCGAAAAGTTACAGGAGCGTGTAGCGAAACTGGCTGGCGGTGTTGCTGTGATTAAAGTTGGTGCTGCCACCGAAATCGAAATGAAAGAGAAGAAGGCTCGCGTTGAAGACGCGCTGCACTCAACTCGTGCTGCGGTAGAAGAGGGCGTTGTGCCTGGTGGTGGCGTGGCGCTACTGCGGGCTCGCAATGCTATTGATAAAGTGAAAGGCGACAATGCCGATCAGGAAGCTGGCATTAAGATTCTGCGTCGTGCGGTTGAAGAGCCACTCCGTCAAATCGTTAGCAACTGCGGCGAAGATGCTTCAGTAGTACTGAATGAAGTAGCCAACGGCAAAGGTAACTACGGTTACAACGCGACGACTGGCGAGTACGGCGACATGATTAAGATGGGTATTCTTGACCCCGCCAAAGTAACCCGCTCAGCATTGCAAAACGCTGCGTCGGTTACCGGCTTAATGCTTACGACCGAATGTATGATTGCCGAAAAGCCATCTGACGATGCTCCTGCTCCTATGGGTGGTGGCATGCCAGACATGGGCGGCATGATGTAACTCCCCCCTTTCGAAAGAGCCTTGAGCAAACTTGAGGTTCCGGAAGGGTTAGCCAGCTGGTGATTGTCAGCTGCAGACAAAAGCCCGCAACATTTATTTGTTGCGGGCTTTTGTCCTTTTCTGGCTAGCGTTTTTCTGCTCTCGTTAGCCGCTGTGACGACCGTTGTTCAGATAGTTTAACTGAGAGGTTAGCTCATAAATGGCGTTGTGCAGCCGTTTGTTAAATTTTTATACCGCTTAACATAATTATATTTTTGGTGTGTTTGTCTAGTTGCATCTGATGGTTAGGCTGGCTACTATTCTCCGCGATTTAAATGTATCGCGGAAAAAGTTCCTTGTTGTTGGGTCAGTAAATAGGCTTGACTAGGACAGGAGGTGTTTCCAGCTACCATCGGCCAATAACTGTCTGTGTGACGGGATATAAAAATTATGGGTGTTCACACCACGGTGCAAAAGAGTATCGACGAAGAATTTCAGTTGGCCAGCCGACAGAGCTCTGAAACGCGGTATCTCCATCGGCTGCATTGCGTGAAGTTAGTGCAGGCCGGTTGCGACGCCGCATCGGTAGGTGAGTGGTTTGATCGCCCGACCAGAACCGTCGAACGGTGGGTTCGCCAGTATTCAGAACAAGGTGGCAGCGGTTTAATTGACAAGCCCCGAGCGGGCCGTCCCCGCACAATTGATGATGCCCTTATTGCTAAATTAAAAAGTGATATGCGGAAACCGCCTGCGGCACACGGTCTGAGCGGCAAGAGCTGGACTGGTGTTATGTTGCGGGGTTGGTTGCTGAACCAGTACGAGGCTGAGCTGAGTCTGCGTCAGAGCCAGCGCTTACTGAAACGTTTGCAGAGTGGTGATGCGGCGCGGTCGGATCAAAAACCAGCTGCTTGAGCTGTACTTCTTGGCCCCGGGATTTGCAGGCTTTGGTCACCAGTAAGCGGTGTCCCTGCCAGTGCGCGCACTGTGCTAAAAATCACCACTAAAATCGCGATTAAATGGCGCCGACCGGCGGTCAAATTGCTATTGTGGGCGCATCAATAACCACCTGATCAGGAAATATAATGCTCTACGAACTGGACGGCGAAGCGCCACAAACCGACGGCGAGAACTACTGGGTCGCACCCGACGCTGACGTAATCGGCAAAGTGACACTCAAAAAAGACGCCAATATTTGGTTTAAAGCGGTGCTTCGTGGCGATAATGAGCGCATCACCGTGGGTGAAGGCAGCAATATTCAGGAAGCTTCGATTTTGCATACCGATATGGGCTTTCCGATGACTATTGGTAGCAACGTCACTATCGGCCATAAAGTGATGTTGCACGGCTGCACCATTGGCGATAACACGCTAATCGGCATCAACGCGGTGGTGTTAAACGGTGCCAAAATTGGCAAAAACTGTTTGGTAGGTGCAGGGGCATTGATTACCGAAGGTAAAGAGTTTCCGGATGGCTCGATGATTATTGGCGCACCGGCCAAAGTAAAACGGCCCCTCAGTGACGACGAAATATCGATGCTGAAATTCTCCGCTGAGCACTATATAGAGAATGCCAAGCGGTTTGCTAAAGGCCTGAAGCCGGTAAGTTAGCCGTCGCCTGAAGTGAATGGCTGACCGGTCTTTTCAGCCGTTGAGTAAACCAGCGCTTTAAGCCTGCTAGTTAACACCCCAATGCTGCAGTGCGGTAAAATACCCCTATGTCGATACTGCAAATTTTCAACTGGCTAATTGCCGGTTTAGCTGGCTCTACCGCTTTGGTGCTCTGGGTGGTGGTAATTATTTATGCCTCACTGGGTAACGAGCCCAGCATCCAGGACGATTGGCGCTCGCTGCTTACAAGTTGTGTCATCTTTACCGCAGTCGCCGCTGCTGGCTGTGCGGCGGTATGGGGTATGTGGAAGAATAAAAGCTGGCGCTGGGGCGCTGAATTGGTGCTGTTTCTAGGCCTTGGCGGTGTCGGGCTATTGATGCAGTCGCTACGGTGAACGGTGTGACTGTTCAGGATCGTGTCGCTCCTGACCTCGGCGCTGCCGAGAGTGCTGGCGCGCCGTCCTGGCGTTATTCGGTGGCCCCAATGATGGCCTGGACTGACAAGCACTACCGATATTTAGCTCGCCTTATCAGCCGCCACACCTTGCTTTACACCGAAATGGTGACCACTGGTGCCATTCTTTACGGCGATGCTGAGCCACGCCTCGCGTTTAATGCCGAGGAACACCCTATTGCTGTGCAACTGGGTGGTAGCGAGCCGGAAGATTTAGCTAAAGCAGCAAAAATTTGCACGGGTTATGGCTACGATGAGGCTAACCTTAACTGCGGTTGCCCCAGCGATAGAGTAAAGCGCGGCGCGTTTGGGGCTTGTCTGATG